>DAOVJF010000561.1 GCA_030673355.1 Planctomycetota bacterium
AGGCAATCATTGATAGAAACTCCGATAAAAGAAGCGGGGCAAAAGGAATTCGAAAAAATATTGACTACTGCACCGCGTAATTACTCCTTAGTTGATCCGACGTATAGTCCTGATGGACAATATATTGTTTATACGCAGGCGGACGAAAAAACGTCGCAGATTCGTCGTATCGAGATCAAGTCCGGCAGGAATGAAAAACTGGTTACCTGGCCGTGTATCATTCTCACACCGGTCTTTCCCCCATCCGGCAAGAACCTTCTTTTCGTAGCCGACAAAAATGGTGTTTATAACCTGTACCGAATGTCATTTGCTCCTCACGCACAACCGCAAGCCCTGACGAACGTTTTCGGGGGGATATTTAACCCGGACTTTTCACCGGACGGAAAATTGCTGACGGTGACGGGCTATGATTCGTACGGCTACTATCTTTCCGTATTGCCATATGAAGATCTTCACCCCCTCGATTTTCCCTTACCCACTATTGATGATGATTGGAAGAGCTTAGCCTCGAACAGGTCAAAAATACGGGAGATAGAGAAGAGTCCAGCTCCGAAATCGACGGAATTGAAAAGTTATAATTCATTCAGCAATATCGGATTAGATTGCTGGTCTCCCTGGCTCACAGCCAGCGAGGAAGGTGTCGCCGGTGGTTTAGCAGCCCATTTTTCAGATCCGACTCAATTTCAGGATCTGTATCTCGTTGGAGGGGCGGAGAGCGAATATGGAACACCGATCGGCGCCTTAATATATCAGTATTCGGGTCTATATCCTATCTTAACTCTCTATGGGTTTTCCGAACCTGAGAGCTACACCGACCTGGTCAGGGATGAAAGCAACGTGTACTATGACTATGATGAGGAGGTGCGCACAGCGGGTGTTTCGGTATCGCTGCCTCTATTGCGGGTAGATTGGCAAAGCGACTTTACCCTTGGCTATCAAGTTTCAGATCGATCGGTTATCAATGAAAGTGCCGACGAATACCGGGGAAGAAACCTTGTCACCAAAAATTTCTTTGATGGAACCGAGTGTTCACTTTGGTCGCAGATAAATTTCTTTAACGGCACTGCCTTTGGGCGTAGTCATTCTGTCGAAGATGGACGATACCTTGTGGCGACATCACAGTGGTCTGATGAAAGCCTTGGTAGTGATATCAACCGGACTCGTGTAAGGGGTGACTGGTATGAATACATCACACTGCCATGGTCTGATAATCATGTTTTGAAACTCGAAGGTACTTATGCAGTCGGTAGCGGTGACGAATCCGCCCAGGGTCTTTTCGGTCTCGGTGGGTACATGGCATCATTCACGCCGATCCCCGGGCTGGACCGCACAATTATTTTACGGGGTTACAGTGCAAACTACCAACTTGGTGATGAGGTTGTGAAAGCCGGTGCTGCCTATCGTTTCCCAATCTACCGGCGTTACAAGAACATTAATACGACATCACCTTTTTATATTCATCAGCTCTTTGGTGAAGTGTTTTACGAAGGTGGTAAGGCAACGGGAGGGGACATTGAAGGGCAGGATAATAAATGGATTAATGCCGCAGGACTGGAACTAAATTTATCGACAACCCTCCTTCGTTTCTTGCCGATCTCACCGGGAATCGGTGTCGCCTATGCATTCGACCTGGAAGACCGGAATCGAAGAGATGATGACGATAACGATAACAATGAAAAGTTACAGTTCTATATCAGTATTAAAACAACGGTGAATTTTTAAACTCGATATAATTAACTTAGGGCTCGCGTAAAAATAACTTCACATTTTATGCACCCCAAGGGCATTTGCTTCGCGGCACATCCCGGATTCAGGCCGGCTTTGCCCGATCCTCAACTCCAAAATCCTCGAAATAGCTCGCTATTCCTGTGGTTTCGATGTCTTCGCTTACCTGCAGTCTCGGATAGAACAAACCTGATCTAAATCCATGCGCCTAAAATG
>DAOVJF010000234.1 GCA_030673355.1 Planctomycetota bacterium
AAAATCGCGAAAAAAAAGGGGAGATACGGATACACCCGATACACCTGAAAACAAAAAACCGTACCGGTTCGACTCAAGCGCAGATACTGGTTTTATATTACCAATTTTAAATCCAGAATTGACTTACCTGTACACCCCTCACTTGACACCTCCTTACAACGTGGCTAACATGATTCGCCCGGTCGACCGGATGATTCATAAACCATGAGGAGATTCAAACAATGACTGCAAATGAACTCCCGCTTAGCGGGATAAGAGTAGTAGACCTTTCAAGGATTCTCGCGGGACCCTTCTGCACTATGATGCTCGGGGACCTCGGTGCCGAGATTATCAAGATCGAACGTCCGGGGGTTGGAGATGACACCCGCACATGGGGACCACCGTTCGCGGGCGATGAGAGCGCGTACTATCTCTGCTGCAACCGGAATAAAAAATCAATAACAATCGATCTGAAAAATCCGCGTGGTGTTGAACTTGTGAAAGAATTCATCAGGGACGCGGATGTGATTATCGATAATTTCACCCCGGGCCTGATGGAAAAATTCGGACTCGATTACGAGACAGTCAAGGAAATTAATCCTGGCATTATTTTCTGTTCGATAACCGCGTACGGTCAGGATGGGCCGTACAAGGACCGTCCGGGTTACGACATGGTGCTTGCGGCGGTTGGCGGGCTGATGGGAATTACGGGCGAACCGGGCAGGCAGCCTGTGAAGGTCGGGGTCGCGATAACGGATGTGTTGACCGGTGTTTATGCGTCGGGAGCCATCATGGCCGCGCTTCTGGCCCGCGCGAAATCCGGCAAGGGACAATACATCGATGTCAGCCTTCTCGATGTGCAGATATCCGGCCTGGTCAATATAGCAAGCTCTTACCTTGTGGCGGGGAAAGAAGCCTCTCTCTGGGGAACCGCTCATGAGACGATCGTACCGTACCAGGTTTTCCCAACTAAGGATCTTCCGATCGCGATCGGAGTAGCAAATGATAAACTGTGGGCGAGTTTCTGCAAAGTGACCGGAAAGGATGACTGGTTTGCCGATGAGAGGTTCAAGACAAATCCGAAACGCGTGGAGAATCGTGAATTGTTAATCGAAATGGTTGCCGGGCTGATGGCGACAAAGTCCAGCGCCGAGTGGATGGAAATCCTGGTCGCTGCGAAAATTCCATGCGGACCAGTCAACACGATGGGGACATTGTTCGCCGATCCTCAGGTGCTTCACCGTGATATGCTTGCCGAAGTTCCACACCCGACAATCGGTACGCTCCGGCTGAGTGGTATTCCTGTTAAATACTTTGGGACCCCATTAAGTATAAAAATGCCGCCGCCGCTGCTTGGTGAGCATACGGATGAAATTCTTTCAGAGGTTCTCGGCTATTCGGACGATCAGATTGCCGAATTAAAGGAAGGGAAAGTGGTTTAGGAATTCAAATACGTAAGTTGATAATCTGAGACTTTTGAAGCCCGGCCGGTGATGTCCGGGTTTTAATTTTTCTGAGTCGGATGGTTACTGATATTTCTGGGAAGGTTAATCAAGGTTTTGAAAGAGCCTCACGGGGACATGCCATTTTTCTCCAGTGATAAACCTGACTTTACCATTGCATATCAAGGGAAAAATGCCTTGTCCCCGAAGCGCAGGCTGAAAATGATTTCATAAATACAATTAATAACCATACGGATATCGATTCAAGAGGGAACATTCACAACGTGATGAGGGATTATTTTGAAATACACATGCAGGTATGATGAAATGGACTTTGTGAAAGTGATAACATTCAATCAGCACCATATTCATATTACTTGACACAGCTTACTCATTGAGGTTATTATACCCCTCCGAACTGTCTGGGAATCTTAATTATGAGGAGAGGAGACCCTGTCCGGCTCGTTACGAGGATTGTATGTGAATTAAATCTCGGTTGGTTTTTTTTTGCCTTCCACTCACCGAGCATTCAGGGGTTGTATCTTCATCAAAGGAAAAAACATGGGATACGAATTTATTGAAGGAAACGAGGCGATCGCACGTGGTGCTATGCGTGCGGGTTGCGACTTTTTTGCGAGCTACCCAATTACCCCAGCCTCCTCGATCCTCCACTACATGAATGTGTTAGTACCTGAAGCCGGTGGTGTTGTTATACAGGGGGAGGATGAGATTGCGTCGATGGGTTTCTGTATTGGCGCGGCCATGGCAGGGCGTAAAGTTCTTACCTCGACAAGCGGTCCGGGCTTAAGCCTTTACAGCGAAAACATCGGCCTCGCGCAGATGGGTGAAACTCCCTTGGTCATTATAAATATCCAGCGTCAGGGCCCTGCGACCGGCTCAGCGACGAAAGGTGCTGAGAGTGACATCCAGTTTACACGCTGGGTGACCTCCGGCGGACTTCCGGTTATCGCTCTCAGCCCCGCTACAGTTGAAGAAGCGTATTTGCTTACTTACATTGCGTTCAACTTCGCCGAGAAGTACCGCACGCCTGTGTTTATCATGGCGAACAAGGAGATAGGCGTAACAAAGGAAGCCGCGGATCTTGAATCGATCGAGCTTCCACCTCTTGTCGAGCGAAAGAAAGTCCCATCGGGCCAGAAGGAATACCTGCCACACCTTTTCGAAGAGCTCGATGAGGTGCCGGCTATTTCGGACTTCGGGGGAGATTACATAGCACGTTACACCACTTCTACTCACGACAAGACCGCTTATCTGGTCACGAAACCTGATGTCATCCAGGAGATGATCGATCATTACTTCGCGAAAATTGAAAATGCCATTGATGACATCACCCTCGTGAAAGAGGACTTCCAGGAAGGTGCTGAGACCCTTGTTATCAGCTATGGCATCATCTCGAGATCGGCGGCCGTGGCAATCTCGGAAGCCAGGGCAAAAGGTATAAAGATTTCAGCTCTCGTCCTCCAGACAATCTGGCCGGTACCCGAGAAAGTAATCAAAGCTGCCATGAAGGGCATCAGGAAAATAATCGTACCCGAGATGAACATGGGTCAATACCTTATCGAAATAGAAAGACTGGCGGCAACGGATGTTGAAGTGATAGGTGTCAACAAGATGAATACTACGCTGGTTTCCCCTCAGGAGATCATTGAAAAGGGAGGCCTGCTGTGAGTGATATCAAGTATAAATCATACATGACTGATAAAATCGGACCCCTTCCGTTTTGCCCGGGCTGCGGACACACTACGCTTATCAATGCCCTGGACAAAGCCCTTGTAGAGTTGCAGCCTGACCCTAAAGATGTCGTCATTGTCACAGACATCGGCTGCATCGGCTTGTCCGACAGGTATTTCACAACAAACGCATTTCATGGTCTGCACGGACGCTCAATTACATATGCCTGCGGGTTAAAACTGGCACGTCCCGAGTTGACCGTAATTACCCTGATGGGTGATGGCGCGGCCGGTATCGGGGGAACCCATTTCCTGAATGTCGCGCGCCGTAACATCGGCATCACCCTGCTCATTGGAAATAATTTCAATTACGGTATGACGGGCGGCCAGCATTCAGTCACTACACCAACCGGTGGAATTACATCGACCACGCCGTGGGGCAATCCGGAAGGGCCTATGGACCTCTGCGGAACCGCGGTCGCCGCGGGCGCGGCATGGGTCTACAGGGCGACAACATTCGACAAGGATCTACCCGATGTCATTAAAACGGCGATCGAGCAACCAGGATTTGCCTTCGTTGATACCTGGGAGCTGTGCACGGCATATTACATGCCACGTAATAAGCTCAGGAAAAAAGAACTTTTTGGGTTACTGGATTCCTACGGCTTCAGCATTGGACTCCAGGCTGACAGTCCGCGGCCTGAGTACAGCGTGAAGTACATGGAGGCGTACGAACAAGGAAAGAGTGTAATAAAGAAAAAACCTCGTATCGAAGCTCAGCATCCGAACTCCGTAACCAGGCAAACCGGAATTATTATCGCAGGAAGTGCCGGGCAGAAGATCAGGTCGGCGGCCACAGTATTAGCGGAGGGTTCAATATTTGCCGGTCTGAACGCTACCCAGAAAGACGATTACCCGATTACGGTCCAGACCGGGCACTCCGTGGCCGAGATTATCCTCAGTCCCGATCGAATTGATTATACCGGAATCGAAAATCCTGATTTCTTCATCCTTGTTTCGGAAGATGGGCTTAAACGAACACGGCCGAAAATCCAGTCCCTTCCCGAAACATGCATCCTTTACGCGGACGAAACAATTGAGCTGCCTGAAACAAAAGCACAGGTACGCAGATTACCGTTCAGGAAGCTCGAGAAGGCAGTTGGAAAATTGTCTCTTTCGACAGCAGCGGTGGCTGCCATGCTCGAAGACAGCGGGATGTTCCCAATTGAGGCTTTCGGCCTTGCGATCAAGAGTTTCCAAAGTGAAAAAATTGCGGAAATAAATTTGAAAGCTGTAACCGCTGGTGCTGAATTAACAAGCAAATCAAGCAAAATAGGATAAAAACCGGAGGATTTGACTCATGGAAAAACGAACAATTGTAACTATGCCTGGTGACGGGATTGGTGTGCATGTTCTCGATCAGGCTTTAAGGGTGCTGGACGCTGTAGGTTTTAAAGCGAATTATGTGCATGGTGATATCGGGTGGGAGTTCTGGATGAAGGAGGGCAATCCTCTTCCGGACAGAACACTTGACCTTCTTACCGAGCACCGGCTGGGGTTGTTCGGCGCGATTACATCGAAGCCTAAAGAACAGGCCGTAGCGGAAATCAGCGACGAACTCAAGGACAAGGGTTATGTTTATTACAGCCCGATTGTCGGTATGAGGCAGCACTTTAATTTGCAACTGTGCATCCGTCCATGCAAGACATTTCCCGGTAATCCATTAAATTTTATACGCCGTAACACGGAAGGTGGATTTGACGAACCGGTAGTTGATGTTGTCATTTTCCGCCAGAATACACAGGGACTTTATTCGGGTGTCGAATGGACCGATCCTCCGGACAATGTTCGGAAAGCATTTGAAACACATAAGAAAATGGCGGCATTCAAGGATACCCCTTCCGAGGAGCTTGCAATCTCGAGCCGGATTTTTTCATGGGACGCTTGCCTGTACATCGCTGAAAAAGCATTTGAATATGCTCAAAAGCATGGATACAAGTCGGTAACGGTTTGCGAGAAGCCGAACGTTATCCGTGAAACCTCTGGAATGATGGAAAAAGCCGCGAGGCAAGCCAACGAGAAATTCCCGGATATTCAGCACTGGTCCACAAACATC
>DAOVJF010000119.1 GCA_030673355.1 Planctomycetota bacterium
GCGATTGTCTCAAGCTCGACATCGGTCGGATCGCGATTTTCATTCTCGAAATATGCCTGGACGGTACTCATTTCCTCGACATTCAGACTGAGCAATCCGTCGCGGCTGATTTCCATTAGTTCATCATCGGAAAGCCCCGATAGTTTCACTGTCTTCAGCTTGAATTCGTACGGCGGCATAACAGGAAACGCGTCCTCGCCTGGTTCGACCGGATGCTGGATCACTGTGTTATAAAGATAGCGTCCGGCGAACTCATTGAGTTCACCCTCGCTGATATCCCCTTCAAACAGGAATTTCGACCCTGTTTTGACTCCTTCGACACCCGTAATTCCCAATTCCGTAAGAGCCTTGAGCGCCGACTGCTCGACCGGGTCCATCACACCCGGATTGAACGCGACCTCGAAAGTGTTGTCCGATGGGTCGTCCCAGTAAGGCGAGTTCACGCGGTATTTTTCGGTAACAGCATCCGCAAGCAGCCGGGACGCGATTTTTTCAAGCGACGGGTTATCGAGGTTTGCCTTGATCTTGAAGATATTGACCCGCCTGACCTTTTGAATTCCGTCGAGACCCTCTTCCCGGAGAGCGGAAAGGATGCTTTTCGCGACAGGATCATCGTACTTCGATTTGAGTGTTGTTTCGATAGTGTGAACTGGTGTCGTCATATCGGCCTCATGATCGGGTGTCATGTAACTGGAGTCGGTGGGATATCAAAACTAAAAAACGGCCCTGATTCAAACAAGGCCGTCGATATTTTCCTTTATTCCATCCCACCACAATGGAGCATTTTATCAGCGGGAACCCGAAACTTCAATCCGGTCACTCAACTCTCGTGATCCGACCCTCGATTCCGGGTGATATGGGTGAGTATTCAGCAAGGTAGTCCACGAGGATATCCGAGATCACACGTCCGAAATCGTACGGGTCGATCGCGCGGTGCTCGAGAATTTCATACCCGTCGCCGCCCTCTCGAATATAGAGAAGCGTCACGATTTTATAGATTTCGCCATCGTCCAGAGGTACAAAGAATCCATCCGCATTCTCAACCTCAATCTTCGTTATCCGCTCTCCGACCTCGGCATCCGGGTCCCACTCGTACCGGAGTCCCGCGGTCTGGAGAAAACGTCCGGTGCCCTCGTTCAACGGGTCCTCCGCACGGCTGAGGGAATATTCAAGAAGTTCGTGGATGTCCGATCCGACCAGCTCAAAATAGGCGAGTGTATCCCCAAACGGAAGAACTTCCAGGATGTTGGCGTATGTGATTTCGCCGGCGCGGATCCCGGATCGAATTCCGCCTCCATTGAAAAATGCGATCTGTGTATCGGCATTCACGGTTTCCCAGAGGAGGGAATCGCAGATCAGGTTTCCGAGATTGCTTTCGTAATGGCGTCCAATTTCTTCTCTGCCCTCGAGATCGACTTCGGATTCCCCCACAACAAGCCAGGTCAGGGGTTCCACTTCCTCGTTCAGGATTTCGACTTCATCGAGCACCGACTCGTCTTTCTCTATGGACGCGTCTAAGAGAACCGGTTCACCCTCCCATTCGACCGCAACCCCGCTATCGTTGAATTTCACATCGAGATCGCCAAGGTACATCCCCCAGGATTTTGCCTGGACAACAAGCACCGGATCGCCCGACGGGGACTCGACCTCAATAGGGTACGCGCCCTCGGCATCGGGATGCGTGTTAGATAACAGCGTATGCGTATGCCCCCCGACAATGATATCGATCCCGTCCGTACCCGCCGCCACAGCGATATCGCGTCCGACTCCCGAATGGCTCAGCGCGATAATGATATTCACTCCCAGGCCCTTAAGTTCATCGACCGCGATTTTCACCGATTCCTCGATATTGTTGAAAATGAGATTCGGGCCGGGATGCGCGAGAGACGGGACAGCCTCGGTCGTGAATCCGACAATCCCGATCTCGCGGCCGCCGATTTCAAGAATTTCGTATGGCGCCACCAGGTCGGCGAGCAATGGTTCGTTTGAACAATCGATGTTAGACGACACGACCGGGAAATCAAGCCCGGCGACAAATTCCGCCAGGATATCGGGACCGTCATCGAATTCGTGGTTTCCTAATGTCATCGCGTCGTATCCCAGGAGGTTCATCGCGTGCTGGGCTGCGAGGCCCTTGTAGAGGGTATAGAAAAGCGTCCCCTGGAACTGATCGCCCGCGTCAAGCAGGAGAACGTTCTCATTTTCCCCGCGAATCCGGTTTATTGCGGTTGCCCTTCGCGCCACGCCGCCGAAACATTCACCCGCAGCGTCGTCCTCTTCATCGCATGTGTTGCCCCATTCGTTAAAATCTTTGATACGGGCATGGCAGTCGTTTGAGTGGAGAACTGTGAGCGCGAAAAGGTCTGTGGTTTCGGGTGGGGTTTCGTCGCCGTTGGTTTCCGAATCGTCGGGAGTTGTGCATGAAACCGAAAACAGCATTAAGAAAAAAAGTGGAATCAGGATATAGAATTTCGGACAGGATTTACTCATCGATTTTTCTCCTTCGGGCAGGATTTGCTCATCGATTTTTCTCCTTGGCTATGTCAGGTTACCGATGTAACACGGTTCGATAGTGTACCTTATGCCGTAGTGAAGTTCATTAAAATGGTGGAAAATAAGAAAATCGGGGACACCTCATAAGAAACTTGGGGACACCTCATTTCGTACCCGAAATGCAGGTGTCCCCTGATGTGGTAAGATAATTACAGGAGTATATTTTACTTCTCAATAAGGCCAATGAGCCAGGGCAAAGGAAATCAGGATAAGAAAGAAAGCAAGTCCCCCAGAGGCTGGTTCGGGATCACGATCTATGATCGTGCGAATTCCTGTAAGACGTTAAGCAAGGAGTCGATATGAATAAAAATTTCCTGTTAACTATAATGTTATTTTCCCTGATAATTACAGGATGTCCAAGCACTGGCCATCCGGCAGCATGGGATGCACGCGCTAAAGGGACACTCCGATCCACAGGATCATCTCTGTTAGCTTACCAGGGGCAAAATGACAATAACCACTATGGCTCTTTCCAGGCTCTTCAGGATACTTTGTTCATTGCCGATGGTTACACACTTGGTAACATGATAGAGAATTACTCCATGACATGGTCTGTATCAAACGTATCGACAGTCGTATCTGAAGAGTTCCCATATGGTGTAGTAAGCACATTTAAAATTATTGCGTATCCCAGGGAAACCAATCAACGATGTCTAATGACTTTCGCCGTCACAGAGGACCAGGTTGTGAGGGCGTTTAATCCCGATAATGAAAATGAATTCCTGAACCTGAAATTCTGGGACCCGATTTTGTAGCTACAATTGAAAATCGGGGACACCTCATTTCGTCCCCGAAATGCAGGTGTCCCCAGCTTAAGGAGTCGATATGAACAAAATATTCCTGATAATTCCAATTCTTCTAACCCTTACAATCGCAGGTTGTTACATGGGGCGTGGTCCGGTATGGGAATCCCGCGCGAAAGGCACTCTCCGTGCATTCGGATCATCGCAGCTTGCCTATCAGGGCACAAATGACGACCATAGCTTCGGCACCTGCGAGGACCTCCAGCGGAGCCTGAACATCGCTCCGGGCTACGGCCGGAACACCATGATCGAGAACTACATGACCGAATGGACCGCGTACGCATCGGAGCCGGTTATCGAAGAAGAGGACGATGGTGAAATCGAATTCGCTGACAGGATGGATGTAGAGCCTGATGAGCATGAACCATACGACAGGTTTACCATCATCGCCCGACCTCGTGATGAGAAATACCATACATATGGGATCACCGAAGACCAGGTCGTGAGGGTGTTCAATCCTGACAATGGAAATGACCCGGATGATGTAAAAACCTGGGACCCGATATTGTGAATTTAACCGAGGCTGTCTCAAAACTCAGTTATGATTTCACATGGTCACAAGCAAGGTCAATCTTTGGGAGGGCGAGACTCCTGTCGAGCCGTAAGGGTTTTATTTAATGCGGCTTGACAGGAGTCTCGCCCTCCCTTTAAATATATACCTTAACTGCTTTGTGAACTTGTGAAAGAGTTTTTTTAATTATGAGACCGTCCCCTCATCGGGGGGACCACAGGGGGGTTGGTTACTGGTTTTATTCTAATTTGGTGTGTAAATTGACCTCTAAAGACCCCCCCTGTAATCCCCCCTGCGGGGGGATGGTTTTACTCCAGCACGGCGCCCTGGATCAATAATGCGTCCCGAATATATGGATATTCCAGTTCCCTCGGTGTCGTATCCCGTAAAACACATAACGCCGCCGCGACCCCCGCCGCATGGCCTGTACCGCTCGCGACCGCCATGATCCTCGATGATCCGAAAGCGATGTGCGTTACGGAGATGCACCTTCCCGCTAAAAGGAGATTATCGATTTCCTGAGGCACGAGGCACCGGTACGGGATATCGTAACTGTCGCCTTCCTCGAGGTCCAGCCCCACAACGCCGCCGCCCGAGAAATCGGCCACATGAATATCGATCCCGAACGCGCCCATCGCGATAGTGTCCGAAAATTCCCGTCCCGACAGCACATCCCGGCCGGTTAACTGGTAGTCCCCGAGTATCCGGCGGGTCTCGCGAATCCCAACCTGCGTGCCCGTCTCCTGCAAATATGAATTTTCGAAACCGGGGAAATTAGCGGTCATGAAATCCGCGAGAAGCACCGCCTGCCTTCGGGTTTCCACGGATGCATAGGTCAGATCGTTTACGTTGGTAGCGTCGATTTTAAAAACCCTTGTCGCGTTAACCGAAACGGTTCCGGGCTGGACGGTACGTTCGAAATAAACGGAATTGATCGGAATGTCCGCCGGGAATTCTCCATCGGCGACTGCGTTACGGAAAAGGTCGGCATACATGTAATTATCGGGAATAATCCCGCACGCGCGCCGGATTCGCTGCCCCTGCTCGGAAAATGCAGTATTTTCGTTCACACCGGCCATCCTGAAAAATAATGTCGGCGACTGGTTGTATCCATCATAGCCCCGGCCGATTTCGTAGGGTGCGCCGGCTTTCGCGGCCATGTCGCCATCACCGGTTGAATCGATAATCACGTCGGCGAGAATTGCGAGCCGGCCGGATTTGTTGTCGACGATTATTCCCTCGCAGTTATTCCCGTAAACGAGCGGCATTTCACCCCACGTATGGAGCATCAGCTTCGTGCCGGCACCCACCACAAGATCGTTCAGGATATATTTAAGCTGCTCCTTATCGAAATAAATAACCCCCGGATCATAACTGTCCCGTCTCGCGCCGCCGCGGGCCATAAGCGCGTCCACAATGTCCTGGAATATTCCCTTCACCAGGTCGCGGTCGCCGGCCCTGTTCGCCATAAACGGTGTGACCATCGCAGCTGTCGCGGTACCGCCCAGAAATCCATATGCCTCGATAACCAGCGTATCGACCCCGAGACGCCCCGACGCGATCGCCGCCGAACTTCCGGATACACCGCCGCCCACAACAACAACCTCGGTGGTTACATAGCCATCTATATGCCCGCAATCATAACGATTCTGAATTTCCGAAATTCGTTCCCCGTCGGTATGGATAACCGGGATGTAGGATTCCCTCGGGCCGGTATTTTCCATCATCAGCCATTCTTCGTAATCGGACCAGGCCTTCGCTACCGCCGCACGCGATGCCCTGGAATCGGAGGCAATCAGGCGGACATCATCTATGAAAATCGTATTTATTCCTTCAAGGTTCGTGTCGAGCTGGCTCCAGCTTATTCTTTTGACCGTCGAAAGATTCAGCCCTTCGTTCTCGAGATCGGAAAGCGGCTGCCTGATACGGCACCATACCCCTGGCGGGATACTGTATAGCCTCCAGACCGATGTTACCCCGTCCCCGTATTCAACTTCCAGGTTGACCGTAAAATCCTCGTCATTTAAAATCGCGGCCTGGAATTCGGAGTACGCGGACCAGTCGGCCAGACGTGCCCGCGCCGGATGTGTCAGCGTGTAAAAAACCAGCCGTTTCCCCAGGGGTTCGGCCCCGACATAATATGTCGCGGCGCACGAGTTGGCGCCAGTGCGCGCCACATCGTTCGTGGATTCGATATATGTGTTAATGTTCCCGTACACGAAACGCCCGACCTCCTCAGGGCTTTCAAAGTCGAAGAGGATCACATCCCCGTTCGCTTCGAGCACCGGTGTAAGGGGCGCCACGACTGCCTCGGGTACAGGCGCGGCTTCGACCAGTGTTTCCGGCGTCTCGGGTGACTGGAAACTTAAAATCCCAACTACCGAGAAAATAAGGATAATTGGAATCAAAATGTATGAGCGGGGATGTTGCATATAATTAACCTCGGTTAAAAAATATTAATATTTATAAGTCCCCGGTTGTTACATGGAAAAAATCCCTTAAAGCATAACCCGGGAAGCAAGGAATTATAACATACTGTAATATACACTGGATTTAAAGGCATTCAGGAGGTCTGAAAATGTCAAATCGAGCGGATATTTTCGGTATTTGCGTGGTCACTGCATCGGTTGTTTTTTCGTGGCGTCAAATCAGAGGTTATATGTATGTTAAACCGATCTTGGACTCTGGTATGCTGTCATATTGCATCTTACGTCAGCCTGGAAATTTCAAAAAAAATCAACTTTTTACTAGATTCCGGCTTTAAAAAAAATTCTTCCGTGTATAACAATGATGTATCAACAATATTAAAGGAGAAATTATCATGATAAAGAAAGAACTTTTTTTATATGTTGTAGGAGCTTCTCCAGACCCTGATAACATAAAGAACCACTGCAAGGTTCCATTCGAGGTAAATGATGAAATCATTTTCTTTGGACCGTGTAAAAAAAGCTTAAGAGTGCAACTTCGCAAGAGATTCTTAGCCGCATGTGATGATTTAACACCGGATGAGGATATTTATATTGCAGGAGTTAATTGCACAAACAGTATACGAATGCGCAAGATTTTGTGGGCTGGCAAGGTTACCCGAATAATGACTTTCGAAACAGCATGGAATGGCTTAACTGAAAATAAATATACCAAGATGAGGTCACTGGAGAACTCCCCCCTTCACCTGATGCCGGAATATGACGAGCGTGGTTTTTTCACAGGTTACGAGCACTGCTCAACATATCACAAAGACGATTGGGTAATGGATGTCATCCGTTCGAAAAAGGATCTTGCGGAGACCATACTTGAAAGGGATAGAATCACTCTACGAAACCCGGCAGAAAAGGAAAGGGTTTTCAAGCGGGATTGCTGTTTTCTTTGCGAAAACATCTTCTTTGTGGACAAACAGGGGGTTCCGATAACGAATGATATGGTTGAGATTCTTCAGGAAGCCCAACCTAGGCAGGATATTGATAGGTATGCGATATTCGGCTACGATAAAAGGGGAGCAGTTAAAGGATTGAGAAACACACAGCTTCACATGGTTGGCAAGATAGCCGATCGGATGATGGATTTGATAAGAAAGCACATACCAAATTAGAAACGCAAAAGGAATACCATGAAAGCACTTCTGGTTCGGATA
>DAOVJF010000377.1 GCA_030673355.1 Planctomycetota bacterium
ACTGGGTCATTATCGAGGTCTCTTCAGGTGTCGATATTAAATCAGACACTGTGAAAGATGCTCTCCAGTTCGCTACCTGATCCAGGTATCGACTGGATGATGATGATCGACTGTTTGTATAAATGGGTAAGACATGACATAGACGGCTCGGGATATAAGGATATCCCGGACTCAAGAAAGGCAGAATTATAAAATTATACCTATCGTCCTAGTCATAATGCCTTTCAGACTATGGGAAACCGAGCCGGGTGTGTATGCAAATAGTAGTAAACACCGAAGGGTGGGGAAAAATGCTGAAAGCCCAGACCTGCTGTCAGCAATAAGAATCATGGTCTGAAAGGAGGTTTTCCGAGCACGATGAAATTATCGCAGCGAGGATTCACCTTAATAGAGCTACTGGTTGTCATCGTCATCATCGGTATTCTGGCCGCAATGGCGCTGCCTAACTTCATAAAGGCACGCGAGAAGGCCAAGGAAGCCGAGGTAAAGAGTAATATCCACGCGATACAGATCGCTCTCGAGCGATACGCGGTGGATACGGGCGGATTCTATCCGCTCATACTCTACGGCGGTGATGTGACTGATACATTTGCGAAGCTTGGTGCGCCGATTAATCCGGATACTGGGGTAAGTTATTACCAGCCTCCGGATAGTCCCGGCTACCAGGCGTATCCAGGCGACCTGGACGTACTGATTCAGTTTGGGTATCTTGCACAATATCCGAATAATCCATTTCAGAGAAGACGTGACGTGTCGAAGTTTGGCAGGTTAAAGACCAATCCGGCGTCGAACGGATTCCAGCCACTGGAGTTCCACTTCGGAACTTCAGGGAAAGCGCGAATCAACATATGGGCACAGCCCCAGGATCGCGCCCTGGTTTACGTCCAACGTCTGGTTGGTGGTGACGCAGGAAACCTGATGTGGGATATATCGGAAGGTCAGCGTCATGCACCGTGGCCGATTATGGTTGTTCCCGAGCCTCAGCCGCACTGGTGTGGATACACCAATCCGCAGCTTTCCGCTTATGCGTTCGAGAACACCACTAATTACCGCGATGACTTCCAGTTCTGGATGACACCGGGTAACTTCTATTACTATGCCCTGTTTGAGGGCGTAGGAGGATACTCCAGTTTCGTTGCACTTAATGGTGTGCCGAATCCGAATGCACCGATTACCGGTGCGATCATCGGATTCCATCTCGCGGGTTACGGTACGATATTCAATGCCGGTCAGGACGTTTACAACCTTTGGGGCGACTTCGTCGAGAGGTCCCTGTTTACGTTCAACAAGCAACCTGGCGTTGAATGGGATCCATCTGATCCTCAGGGCTTTGGTGACATTTATGTCGGCCCAGACGGACGTCGAGACGGAGTTATCATAGTTGTTGACTCTGGTGTTGACATTGCCGCACCCAAGGGTCAAGCACAAGCTGGCGAAGCTTATTGATCGTCCAGTACCTCTAGTCAAATTTCAGGGCACGGTTAAACCCGTGCCCTGTTTTTTATCAAACAGAGCGTCGTGGTATAAACCCGACCAGGTATGATATAATCTCGGTTACCGGAATTTATCGGGGTGTAGCTCAGCCCGGTTTAGAGTGCTTGCTTCGGGAGCAAGAGGTCGTGAGTTCGAATCTCACCACCCCGACCATTGAGAAAATCAAACCGCTGGTTTTATTGAGCCAGGCGGTTTTTTTATTTTAGAATTCCGGGAAAATTTGTTTCAAGAAAGGATTTAAAGTAACGCCAGGTTCCAGCCGGTAACCGGTATCTACCCGTAAAGTTTCTGTGGGAGGTATTTACGCCAGTCTTCTTCGCCAATTCCCCGGTCGACTATCGCGTAGGAGATGTAGGGAATGTATGAGGGTCGTCGCGGTTTTTTAATAAGTGTCATCCCGGCCTTATGGGGAGTCCGATCGCCTTTTTTCGCATTGCAGGCATGACAGGCACAAACGAGGTTATCCCATGCGAATATTCCCCCGAATCGTCTTGGGATAACATGATCGATAGTCATTTTCACAGTATTGCGACCGCAGTACTGGCAGCGATATCCATCCCTTGCCAGGACTGATTTCCGGGAGAGTTTGATCTGCGGACGCGGTCGGTAGACCAGGTAGGAGAGTTTGATAACCGAAGGATAGGGCATTGAACCGGACGGACTCATGATGTATTTTTGCCGTCCCTCAAGGATTTCCGCTTTTCCAAGGTATAACAACTTCACGGCACGTCGAGTACCACAGATATTAATAGGTTGGTAATCGAGATTTAAAACCAGAACTTTCCCATCGCCAGGTTGCATTGTTTGCCTCGGAAGATGAGATTATAACGAAAAGATTGGCCATATTATAGCACTCGATCATGATAAACATTTGAAAATTACGGAAATTTAAGGACGTTTTAAGTCATATTGTAGCTCGGAACCCCTGAATTATTGAGATTATATTGAAAGGGTATTTTTACACCCAGCCAATGGAGGAATTAAGTGACGCCTGATATTTCAAATAATACATTAAGGGAAAGGTTCCTGGAGAACCTGAAAGAGCTGCCGACTCTGCCTACAGTGGTTGCCCAGTTAATGTTGACACTAAACGAACCGACCTCATCCGCGCGGGATCTTGAACGCCTGATTGCAAACGACCAGGCTATAGCTGCCAAGGTTCTCAAACTGGCGAACTCCGCATTTTACGGGCTGCCTGGCAAGGTAAGCAGTCTCGGCAGGGCAATTACCCTTCTGGGATTCAATACAGTGCGTTCCCTGGTTCTTACGATAGGTATAGTTGAAAAATTCTCGGGTCCATCCGGTGGACGGTATTTCGATCGCGGGGAATTCTGGGAGCATTCACTATCTGTCGCGATGACATGTAAATTACTCAGTACCAGGGACCCGGCAATCAGTTCGGAGGAATCGCATTTAGCCGGACTCCTTCACGATATCGGCAAGGTTATTATGGATTTCTCGATGCCCGCCAAATTTCAGACGGCAATGGAGCAGGTGACTTTAAAGGAACTTGACCCGCTTGAGGCTGAACGGAAATATGTGGGTCTTTCACATGACGAGGTTGGGGAGATTGCTGCAGAGAAATGGCAGTTCCCGGAATTTATCAGGGAAGTCATCAGGTATCACCATACTCCGCTGGAGGTACCGGATAATGATACGGTCCAGCTTGTTGCCATGGCGAATATTATTGTCCATGCTTTCAAACAGCAGGAAAAGGATAATCTTGAATACGAACTACCGGAGCTTGAACCTTCATGGCGTGAACGATGGGTACCCACTCCCCGACATGATGAATTGATTGTAACCAAGTATGAAGTGGAGATTGAAAAAGTCAGGGATATTCTCAGTCTGTATAATTAGGATTTAAATATAAAACGGTTAATTAAAGAAATCGCCTCTGGTAAAAGCCGAGGCGGTTTTTTTCACTTCCTGGTCGACGAAAATAACAAACATCAAAAAATCGGGTGCCGTTGACAAGCTCAGTGAGACATCCCCACCCCCCAAGCCTTTAAAAATCTCCGGGTCGAACGTGCTTGTCGACGTTGCTGCAGTGCACTCCCTCACAGTCATGCCTCTGTTACCGGGTGCTTGTCGATGTTGCTGCAGTGCACTCCCTC
>DAOVJF010000142.1 GCA_030673355.1 Planctomycetota bacterium
ATCGCCGCGATGGGGCTTGATTCGCTGTTTCAACTTACCCGGAATGAAAAGACCGGGAAGGTTTGCCTGAATGGGATTTATGGAACTGTAATAATTTCGGTAATTCTTCTTGTATGGCTCATATTTTTTGAAAATGGAAATAATCCGGGTCTTTTTATTCCCGGTCTGGCAGGGCTTATAGTTCTTTCTGTCCTGGTTACCACATTCCTTGCCGGATTCTTCCGAAAGCCCAATAAAAACTGGCTCATAGGGCTATTGGCGACCTGGTTCACGATCCATTTTGTAATGCTGATCCCTTTGAAATCCGCAATAACCATGAACCGAAACGCTTTCGTCCGAATGCTTGGTGATATTACTCAGAGCGATGAAATTTATCGAAATCTGGATTTTGAATATTCATGGCCGCGGGTTCTGATTTCATATGAGGAGAATGTCTGGGAGCCTTTACTCGAAAGGATTTCCCAAAATCCATTTTCGACAGGCGATCAACTTCCAATCCCGGCGACAGGAAATGAAATCACGATGGGGAAAATCGGGGTACTGAACGCGTACACCCCGCTCGTCACCGACCGATGGCACCAGGTTGCCAGGGAATATGCCGCAAGGGGCCTCGATGATATCGAAATCGCAAGCGATCGAATGGTAAAAGTTCTCGCTCTCATGCGTGCCAGCGCGATTATCGCTCCGGGAACATTTAATGGCGGTGACGGTTTCAGCGAAGTAACGACGAGGATTCTCGATATGTTCCCTGAAGGCTGGCATGTGCTCTCAACTCCGGAACCAGTGCCGTATGTCAGCATCCCCAAATATATCGAGGGCTGGGATGAGAATCACTGGGAGTGGTTCAAATACTGGATTACAGAGGAAGATTATGAAACCGGCGACTGGGTATGTGTTGAAGTCGACGAGGGTTTTGAATTTCCGGAGGGTTTCCAGTGGGGGGATGTGCTTACATCCGTTGAGGAATTCCAGCCGGCAATTCCCGCGATCGGCGGTTACGAACTGGATCCGGAACTGTCGCATGAAATAACAGCGATTACGCGGGATATCCGCGGCGCACCGATTTTATATATCACTGTAAATACCGATGAACCGTGCTGGGTCATTGTCCGTGAAAGCAACATGCCCGGATGGACCGCGACCGTGGATCGGGAACCGGTACAGATCGCGATGGCGGATTACCTTTTCATGGCGATTCCGGTACCCGAGGGTCAGCATGAGATCAGGCTGGAATACAAAACGCCGGGGCTGGCAACAGGAGGGTGGATTTCGGGTATCGGGTGGCTGATTTTTTTGATAACTATGGCTTTCCCGGTGGTATTTCGCGCGAAAAAATCATAGGATACATTCTTTGCAGGCGTTCTTGAATTTACACGAGATTCCTGAGGAGATCTCTCGCTATATGACCGAAAAACCAGATGGAATAGATGGACTTTGCATCAACACTCTCAGAACTCTCTCAATCGACATGATCCAGAAAGCGAATTCGGGCCACCCCGGGCTCCCGCTCGGTGCTTCGCCGTTCGCTTATGTTCTGTGGACGAAATTCCTGAAGCAGAATCCCGGCAATCCCGACTGGCCGGATCGCGACCGTTTCGTGATGTCGGCAGGCCACGGAAGCGCGCTCCTGTATTCGCTTCTCCACATGGTGGGTTATGACCTTACGATCGATGACCTAAAAAATTTCCGGCAGTGGAACAGCAGGACACCCGGCCACCCGGAATCCTATATGACCGAGGGTGTTGAGGCCACAACGGGACCGCTCGGACAGGGGACGGCAAACGCGGTCGGAATGGCGATCGCGGAGAGAGTTCTCGCGAACCGCTTCAACCGTCCGGACCACAAAATCATCGATCATTTCACTTATACGCTTGTCGGTGATGGGGACCTGATGGAAGGGATCTCCGCCGAGGCTTCATCGCTTGCCGGACACCTTAAGCTCGGAAAATTGATTTTCCTGTACGATTCGAATGATATTTCTCTCGACGGTCCGACCTCGCTTTCGTTCAGCGGTGAGGACGTTCTCAGGCGGTATGAAGCATATGGGTGGCAGGCGATTCGTGTCGCTGACGGCAATAACGATCTGAAAGGTATTGAAGTCGCCCTAGAACTCGCGAAATCCGACCTCTCGAAACCTTCGACCATTGAATTTAAAACGACGATCGGATATGGATCGCCGAATAAATCCGGCTCGGAAGCGGCGCACGGCGCGCCACTTGGCGAGGATGAGGTCATCCTGACCAAAAAGGCGATCGGATGGGAATGGCCGGACGAGACATTTTATGTCCCAGATGAAGCCCGCGAGCATTTTCAAAATTCCACTGCCAAATGGATGGATGCCAATAATGAGTGGCAGAAGGTTTTTGTTTCTTACACTGAAAAATACCCGGAGCTCGTGAACGAATTTACCCAGGCGATAAACGGTGACCCGCCCGATGGCTGGGATTCTGATTTGCCGGCTTACCCGGCCGGTGAAAAAATCGCTACCCGTATCGCGGGAAGTGAAACGTTAAACGCGATTGGAGTGAAAATACCCTACATTTTTGGTGCAGATGCCGACCTGTCCTGTTCTACAAAGGGAAAAATCAACGATGGAGGTTCGTTCGACGGCGGTACCGGCGAAGGTCGGAATCTCAGGTGTGGTGTTCGCGAACACGCGATGGCGGCAATCGCGAACGGAATCTGCTGGCACAAGGGGCTCAGGCCGTTCACATCGACATTTTTCGTTTTTTCGGACTACATGAAACCGTCGATCAGGCTGGCCGCGATGAACAACCTGCCTGTTATATACATCTGGACACACGATTCAATCGGGGTCGGCGAGGACGGGCCCACTCATCAACCCGTAGAACACCTTGGGGCGCTACGGCTAATCCCCAACCTGTCAGTCGTACGTCCGGCCGATGCGAATGAAACTGTCGAGGCCTGGAAATGGGCAATTCAACAGGGTAACAATCCTGTCGCGCTTATTTTAACGAGACAGGGGGTTCCTGTATTCGATCGCGAGAAATATGAGTGCGCGTCGAACCTGAAATACGGCGCGTACGTCATTTCCGATTGCGGCTGCGATGAACCCGACGCGATTATCATCGCGACAGGTTCAGAGGTTGAACTCGCTCTTGAAGCACAGGAAATCCTGTCGGGAGACGGGATCCGGGTCAGGGTTGTGTCAATGCCGTGTATGGAAGAGTTCAGTTTACAGGACGAAGGTTATATAAAATCAGTGCTCCCGCCCCAGATTAAAAACCGCATTTCGATTGAAGCGGGATCGACATACGGATGGAAAAAGTGGGTGGGCGACCAGGGGATATGTATCGGGATCGACAAGTTCGGCGCGTCCGCTCCGGGGAAAGTCATGTTCGAGAAATATGGAATTACAATGGAGAGACTGGTCAGCGAGGTCAAGCGGATGGTCGTAAGGGTAAATGGGTAAACAGGGTAAAATGTAAGACGATATCAGGTTTAGTTTTAAAACAACCGATGTGCCGACCCCACCCGAACGAAGCGGCTGGTCGTTCAACGATGACAGGGATTTTTGCCTATACCTGGCGTGCATAAAGGAGGCCGTACAATGACCGGGAAACCGGAGTGCACATATTTCGCTTATGGATCAAACATGGACCCGACCCAGATGGAATTCCGGTGTCCCGGTGCAAGTCCCATCGGTATCGGAATCCTTCAAGGCTTCCGTTTTCTCATTAATTCCCGTGGTGTGGCAACGATCGCTCGTGATGAAGGAAGATCGGTTTACGGCGTGCTGTGGTCAATCAGCGAGGAACATGAACGCACACTGGATAGATACGAGGGGGTTGAATCGAATATCTATTACAGAGATTTCGTATCAGTCGAAACATCTCCAGGTGGAAATCAAGAGGCCCTGGTTTATATTGATCCCGTAACCGATCCGGGGCCGCCTAAAGATGGGTATCTCGAAAAAATCCTTACAGGCGCACGTCATTTCAATCTGCCTGAAAAATATATTGAAGATTTAACATTATGGGCTGGTTGAAAATTTATTAATGGTTGGTGGCTGCAAGGGATAGTTGCGTTTTGCTTAGAGGCGAGACGGATTTTTTGGCTACTGATAAAATGATACATGAAAAAAGCTGCATTGGAAATCCCCAGGTCTGTCATCTTCAAGAGATACAATCCTGAAGCTAATGTCAATGAACCCGATGGAC
Organism: Planctomycetota bacterium; assembly: GCA_030673355.1. GTDB lineage: Bacteria > JAJVIF01 > JAJVIF01 > JAPKYR01 > JAPKYR01 > JAPKYR01. The sequence continues at coordinate 4,182 of DAOVJF010000142.1, forward strand.
TCCAGTAGGCCACGGGAAATTTTTCTACTTAGGATTCCCAGGCTACGAACTATTTCCCAGACCGTATTCTGAGAGTCACCGTAAGCTGATGCACCTCTAAGCTTCACTACGCTCCGCTCCGTTCAGCGTAGAGGCGGCACCGGATTAAACTATTAAACTTAGTTCTTGATTTATTCTCCCTGCGGTTTGTTTTTCTTTTCCCGTGACTTTTTTACCCGCGTTTCCGCACTCTCATACGCTTCCACTATCAGCTGGACGAGCGAGTGCCGGACGATATCAGTCTCATCGAGATTCACCAGCGCGATCCCACCGATATGAGACAGGATATTCAACGCGTGCGCGAGTCCCGATGTCTCCCGTGTGCCGAGATCGACCTGGCTTGGGTCGCCGGTAATCACCATCTGGGATCGGGGGCCCATCCTCGTTAAAAACATTTTCATCTGGCCCGCGGTGGTGTTCTGCGCCTCATCGAGAATGATGTAGCTTTTATTTAACGTTCTTCCCCGCATGTAGGCGAGCGGTGCGATCTCGATGACCTCTCTCTCAATCAGCCGGCGTGTTTTCTCGACACCAAGCATTTCATAAAGGGCGTCGTAGAGCGGACGGAAGTATGGGTCGACCTTGTCGAGGAAAGTTCCCGGGAGATATCCAAGGCTCTCACCGGCTTCGACCGCGGGTCGTGTCAGGATAATTCGCTGGACCGTTCCCCTGCTTAAATGATTCACTGCCATTGCGACCGCGAGGTATGTTTTTCCGGTACCGGCGGGTCCCGCGCAGAACGTGATGGCGTTATCTTTCATCGACCGGACATAATCGGCCTGACCTTCTGTCCGGGGACGGATTTTGAGCAATCCGCCATTGATAACAAGTCCATCGAACGCATGATCGTTTTTTTTCGCGGGCGCCTGTTCTTCCAGGCCATCATCGGCAGGAATTTCCATCTCAACTTCCCTGCTTCGCTCCTGGTGGTAGAATCGCTCGATATCATCCTCCGACAATTCATCGCCGGCCTGTGCTCTTTTTACGAGCAGACCGAGGAGTTGCTGAACGAGGGCGACCTCATTGGAGGGCCCGGTGATCCTGACCGATGATCCGCGCGGGACAACCCGTGCAGGGGTATTCTGCTGGATCACCCTGAGATTACGGTCCGCTACACCGAGAACCTGTACCGCTTCGAGATCGTTCCTGAAATGGAAAGTCAGAGTTGTAACTTCATCGTCCTTAAGACGTTTTGCCAAAATAAATCATCCTCCATAAATGAAACCGCTGTTCATCTATATTAGAATTTTATCATATTTATTGAATCAGCACGATTACGTCAATTATTTTAAAAATCAGCCGCAATCCATCAGTACAAATCGAAAACCTTGAGACCTCTTCCCCCGGTGCCAAGGTACAGGTAGCCGTCAAGTGTTTCCAGATCACTTGGCGCCCGTGCCATACCATCATAAAGGTAGCCAAGTTTCGCGGGAGAATTGGGCGGCCAGATCGAACAAATTTCCGGAATTCTATAAAAGCCGTACGCGTACGCATAGTATCCATCCACATAAATTTCGCTCAGCCAGTTTACACCCGGAAGGGGCAGAGCGCCAACGTGTACCGGGACATCCGGATTGGACAGGTCCGTAATTTGAAGCTCGCCACTGGTCATGATGTACATTTGGGATCCATAAGAGGCCAGGTCATAATGAATGTCCGGTGAGTTAGAATATGAGCCAACATATGCAGGCGGCATCGGCGCGTCAGCGGTATAAATTTCTATTCCGTTCTGCACGGCATAATACATATTGGGGGAATAATACATGATGTCTCTGACGGTCGAAGGAAGGGTGATCGATGTTACATATACTGGAGCGGATGGAATAGCTACAGAATAAATTCTGACCGTTTTGCCCGGATCATCAATTGCGACATATGCATGATCTCCCTGTAAAAGTATCTGAACGATATCATGTGTTTCAACAGTGTGCGATAGATTTGAAATTGCCAGCGGGTCAGAGACGTCGTTCATGTCCCAGCGATTGCCACCGGCGGTCATGAGTAAGTTCTGGTCCAGAGACAACTCCCTCAGGAAATCATTCACCCAGAATTCAGCGGCGACATAAACATTGGCGGGGTTGGAAATATCAATGGTTTTAATCGCTTTATTATGATCGATAGCAAGCAGGTAGCCATCTTTAATGACAAGTGATATGCAGTAATTAACGACTTTCTGCCGTGACAGTGAAGGAGTTCCGGGCGGATTGATGCTGAAAATTTCAAAACCCTGGCTGTCTGGTGTGATGTAAGCATAGTCCCCGCTGGCAGCTACATCCTTACCATCGGCCACCATCGGGACAGTGCTGTCGCACAGCGGATTTACCGGATCAGTCACATCGCAGACCGTAAAACCCGCGGGTCCATCTCCAATTGTCACGTACGGCCATGAGATATCAATAGTCCTTGCAGTACCCGGTACGTTAACGCTTCCTTCAGGAGTCAGGATATTCGTATGGAAAATGTGGGTATAGCCCTGATGGACAATCGTGTCATAAACGGCGGTATAGATATACCCATCGTTGACAACGGTTTCCTGGATCACATTATTCATAGGATAAGTGTGTGTCGCAAGTGATTGGGGGTTTAATGGATCTTCGATAAGGTAAGAGTAAAGTTCGGTGTAGATCGTCATTAA
>DAOVJF010000111.1 GCA_030673355.1 Planctomycetota bacterium
ATATCATCCTTTAGTACTCAGCATGATTTTCCCGCCCGCATGGCTGATCCTGGTTTTTGTAGTGACATTTGTCGGGGGAGTGTTATTCGCATACCTTTATATGAGAACGAGATCGCTTTGGTATCCTATTATCCTGCACCTTGTGGTAAATATAAATTTGATGTTCATAGGATATATTTATTCGCCTTCCTCAACCCCGTAAATCTCGAAGAATTCGTCCCTTCCAAGATTTTCAGCAAGGCCATCGTATACTTTTTCCCCGCCGCGGAATCCCACCGCCCTCTTGGTGAATTTCCTGACGAGATCGACTGAGTGCAAATTGATCACGAGTGTCAGGCCGTCCTCGGTACAGATCGTGCGCAGATATTTCAGGATATCCGCCGATGTCGCAGGGTCAAGGCTCGCCACAGGCTCATCGGCGAGTAGAATTTCCGGTTTCTGCACTAAAGCACGTGCGATCCCGACCCTCTGCATCTGGCCTCCTGATAATTCTCCCGCGCGATTGTACGCCTTATCCACAATCCCGACCCTTTTTAAGGCAGCCAGCGCAAGATCGATATCAGAGTCGGGGAATTTATGGAAAAGTGAACTGAGTGTCCCTACCTGGCTTAGCCTCCCCGCAAGGACATTCAGGAGGACAGATAACCTGGGCACAAGATTGAAATGCTGGAAGATCATCCCTACACCCGATCGATACTGCTGTAGCGCGTCACCTTCTAATTCAGTAACCTCAAACGATGGCTTGCCATTTGCCGGGTAATACTCAATTTTTCCGGATGTCGGATCGATCAACCTGTTAATGCATCTCAGGAGAGTGGATTTCCCCGCGCCGGAAAGCCCGACAACCGCAACGATCTCACCGTGATCGACATTGAGATCGACGCCTGTCAGGGCTTCGGTTCCATCGGGATAAATTTTTCCAAGCCCCGAGATTTCAAGTTGTCTTTGAGCCTGGACCTGATTTTTACCTGCTTGTGAATCCATGAATTCAGCTTCGGAATTATACCATCATATCCGCACTATAAAGGGTACGGCAAACAATCGTGGGTTATCGCAAGTTCATATTTTCGGTTCTGGGGAGGTAGACATACCAGAGATTTCCGATCCCGACATCGAGTGCACCGCCGGGATATATGTAATAATTTTCCATAATCGCGGATTCCATTTCCTCGGTCCAGCGGTCATATCCGGCCATTTCCCATTGAGAACCCCTGCGTTCGGTGTTGTATGGATCGTTCAGGTCGACACGCAGGATAACCAACGCGTAATTTTTCTCATCGATTGTCTGAATGAACTCCGACTGGTCCCATTTTCCGGTCCGCGCAAGCAGGCTCATGATATAGGGCTGGAAAATAATCTGTTTCCCGGCGATGAAAGGATAGCTTGCGTCCTCCGATAATATTTCCCCCGGCGACCCTTTAACCAGCCTGATCAATTCAAGCCCGTTCTGATAACGGTCGGTTGTCATTCGATGAATCCGGTAATCGGATGTATCTACAAACCGTCCGAGGATGAAAATCGTTAACAGCAATGAAAGCGCGATGGTCTTTGGCGATGGTATTCCTTTGATAGGCGGATTTTGCCATAAATCGGTCCGAACCATGTGGTCGATCGTAAAACCCGCGAGAAGAGATGTCGCGAGTAAAGGTTCGATGAAATAATTCGAGTCGGACCCTTCGAAGCCGTACGCCAGCAGGGTACACATAGAGAACAGGTAATACCAGCCGATAATTCGCCGCGCACCAGAAGTCGAACCGGGAATCGAGAAAGCCGCCAGGGCAACAATCTGGAGGAGCCAGGTTGTTTTAAAATAAAGCCCGATTCCGGCGGTGAATCTCTCGAGGAACCATACGTTGGCGGTGTAACCAAACAGATGCCTGAAAAATCCACCCCCTGTAAGGTAATTCATAAGGCTGTAGGAACCGCCCGTAAGCACGACAAGAAGTACGGCAAAAGTCCCGAGCCTTCGATCCCGGGTGAAAATTCCATAGAGAATGCATGCAAGCGGAGCCGATAGAAGGGAATGTTTTGTAAGTAGCGCGAGTGAAATAATGATTGCCGCGATAATTCCATCGAGCTGTTTGCCGGATCGGATCCAGAAGTAAATTCCTCCAAGGCTGAGAAGGATGCCAAGAGTATCGACCCTTACAACCTGCGCCCATCGCACGCCCCATGGGAAAACGAGAAGTATCCCGGCAATAAGGACCGCCACAGTCAATTCGATTTTCAATTTTCTAAGGAGCAGTATCGAAAGCGCCAGGATTCCGATGAACGATGCGATCGCGATGAATCGCCCGGTAATCAGGCTGGGTCCGGCAACCACCATCAATAATCCGTTAAGCAGTGGATAAAGAGGGGGGTACGATGAAACGATCCATGGCGGGTCTTCGACAGGATGGTACGGGTTATTTCCCTGTACCAGTTCGAGCGACATATTGGCAAGGTAGCCCTCACCGAAATCGACAGCGTATTCGATCCCAAATACTGTTAATACCGATCTCATGAAAAGGATAAGGGCTATGAACAGGACGATGATCAGGATAACTTCCAGCGGGTGTATGCGTTGCCTTTTCGGTTTGGTTGTCGCTTGTTCGTCGGACATACTAATGGATTATTATACCCGTTTCCAGCGTGCGTTTGGGGTCAAGGGGGAAATTGTGTAAGCACAAATTTTATGTTTGGGAATTACAGCTTAAACCAGTCCGGGGGTGGTTCATCATCGGAGCCTTCCGGATGTTCGGATTGTTTGTCAGGGGGTTTTCTGAATATTACTCTGAATCCTTTTTTTGAGGATCTAGAGCGTGAAGGGTCAACCCGGAATCCATCGACTGTACGACGTCCACCGTGATGCCATCCGTGTTCGGTTTTGTTCCCGGTTTTATTAATAAGAATCAGCATCCAAATCGCAGCAGCGGCAGCCCCGCCAAGATGTGCCCAGTGATCGACATTGGCCATGAGGTTGAAAATCACAAACAGAGATTCGATAACAATAAAGCCGACAACAGCCTTCCATGCCTCGATAGGTATAACAAAGAAAAGCAGCAGTTTTTCTTTCGAGAATAAGAAACCGTAGGCGACAAGTATCCCAAAAACGGCCCCCGACGCACCCAGAGACGGGGAATTCAGCAGAATCGGGTCGCCGGGGATTGTCCTCATCACGAGGGACAACAGGCTTCCGACGGTACCGGCGACAAGGTAGAAAGCGAAGAACATTCTCGAGGAAAATATTCGTTCAACACGCGGCCCGAAAACCCACAGGAGGTACATGTTGAAAAGGAGATGGAGAATATCCTCACCCGAGTGAAGGAAAATGTTTGTGATTACCTGGTAGACATGGCCGCTATAGACCATACTCGGGGTCATTCCGAAGATCGTATACCAGAAATCGTGCAGATCGAGGAGTTTCAGGGAACTGGTAAAACCCATAAGAAACCATATTGCGGTATTCGCGATAATAAGTCCCAGCGTGACGGGTGCGCCGAATCCCCAGACCTTCGAGAAAGGAGTGATTACGCGCGATGTCTGATAATCATCGGATCGTTCGGAATATTTATACCATGGTCGCATATATTAAAGGCAATTAAACGATGCTTATTAACACATTCCAATGTTAATGTCACATAAAAATGGATGAATAACACAAAAAAATGGGAATTTAAGGAAGGAATCGGGGAGCGTATTAATGTAGTTATAAAAATATTTGGCATGTATACGGATATAAAGCTTAAAGAGTCTTAATTTACCTGTTGTATAAATGATGTCAATTTATATGTAATTTCCGGGGAAAAATTAACACATCACACTGTATAAAATCGGAAGTTAAAAATGTAGATATAATGATAAGAGGGTTACCTTTCTGTCAGGATGTTGCCTGCCCGGAAGGGAAATACTATGAGTGGGAAGAAGATCCAGCTAAGCCTTGAAGGTCTGTCTGAAGTCAGGGGAAAATGTGAAAAATCTGTCTTGATTCCGGGTCTGAGGGAGCCGTGATATAAATTATGGACAAGAAGATTGATTCAATGAAAGCTGAATATATAAATCCCTTTATCGAGAGTGTACGCGAGCTGTTTTCAACAATGTTGAACAGCAACGCAGAACGTGGGGATGTAGATGTTTACTGGGAGGTTCCTCCTTCAAGCGACATCGTTGCGTTGATTGGGCTGAGCGGCCCCATGCGTGGTACGGTAGCGCTATCTTTCCCAGTTGGAACAGCATTATCACTGGTTGGACGGATGCTAGGAGTGGATGTCAGGGTAGTAGACGATACCGTTCGGGATGGAATAGCGGAGGTAGTAAATATAGTTGCAGGGTCTGCTAAAGGGAAGCTTCACAAGGGGATGGGGGGGCCGATTGATTTAAGTTTGCCGACAGTTGTACGCGGGACCGATTACCAGGTTGGATACCCGTCGCGAACCGCCTGGCTTGAAGTGCCATTCACAAGCGATCTGGGGGCCTTCAGCCTCAGGGTCACCTTCGAAACGCCTGATGATACTGGAGGAGCATCAAATGAAAGTTCTGATAGTTGACGACTCGGCAGTGATGAGAAAGGTGTTAAGGGATGCCTTAATGAAATCCGATATCACCGATGTTGGAGAGGCATCGGATGGTGAAGAAGCAGTAAGGGCTGTGATGGAAAACGCTTATGATTTAGTTCTGATGGACTGGAATATGCCGAAATTGTCCGGAATTGAAGCGGTACTGAAAATTCGCCGCAGGGGGATATCCGTTCCGATAATCATGATCAGTACCGAGTCCGAAAAATCTCGTGTGCTGGAAGCCCTGAAGGCTGGTGCGAATAATTACATAGTAAAACCTTTTACCCCGGAGATTATCGCGGCCAAAATCAAGGAGACCATGAAATCAATCGCAAAGAAGTAGGGTTCGTTTCAAATGTCCGGGATGTTAAAAGATTCCAGTAAAATTGAAATGAAATCAGCTATTTTACATGGAAATAAATGAAAGCATGAAAATGACATTTTAAGTATTGAATCAGCGAAGAGGAGATGAAGGGTGCAGCACGTAGCAGGCATATCAGATATGAAAATCTGTAACTGATCGGATGATACGATCGTTACCTACTCTCTTGGCTCGTGTATCGGAATGACATTATATGATCCCAAAACGGGAACAGGGGGGATGATACTCTGGCCAGGATGCCGTCTTTATTTGAGCAGGATGGGAAGGAGTGAACCATGGCTTTAAATACCTTATTGCGGATGATTCGAAGGTTATGCGATCAGTGAATAGAATAAACCTGGAAAGGATGAGCTTCCTGAAGGGGGCTTTTTTTTTGTTAAAAAACCGATCCTATTTCCGACAACGCCCGGAATGCCTCATAATCCGGATCGTACAGGCTGAAACCATAGTCAAAGAGCTCAATGGCCTGCTGCCACTGCGTATTTCTCTCGCATCCAAGCAGTACGGCAATCAGTGTCTTGTCCCTGTAGGTGGCACTCGCCACGAGGCAGAAACCCGCATCGTTCGTGTACCCGGTTTTAATCCCATTGCATAAAGGGAACTGTTCGAGAAGATGGTTTGTGGATTCGAATGTGACATCCTCTCGATCCCCAAACCTCTCGAAATGGACTTCCCTTGTTGCAACCCAATCCCTGATTTCGGGATGGGTTAAAGCCTGGCGCGCCAGCAATGCGAGATCGAATGCTGTTGAAAGATGAAGGTTATCCGGCATCCCGTTCGGGTTATTGAAAAACGTATCCCGCATACTGAGTTCTTCGGCCCTCTGGTTCATGAGGCCGCTGAAACCGGATACACTACCGCCGATATGCTCGGCGACCGCGATCGCGGAATCGTTCCCGCTTCGCACCAGCATCGCGTACGTCAGGTCGGCAAGCGGTATCTTTTCACCCTCCTTAATTCCAAGGCTGCTGCCGCCTTCAGAATCGGCGTTCCAGCTGATGGTGACCAGATCGTCCGGATTCCCTAATTCTATTGCCAGAAGGGCGGTCATAATTTTTGTCGTACTGGCCGGTGCACGGATCTCATGGATATTTCTTCCATATATAATCTCCCCGGTGTCGGGGTCCATAAGGAGGTAAGATGGTGAATCAAGGATTGGCGGAGGGGGTCCAGTGATCACGGGGAGTGAAAACAGGAGGGAGATTATCCCCGCTAAACAGTAAACCGAACTGTATCTAAGCACCTTTTTGATGTACATTTTTTTGAGTTTCGGTTGTTTCACTGATCATACCGAAATCAACAGGTGTAATTTCCCCGTCCCGGGCTTGATCCTCATTCAGTTTCAGTAGATCCGGACGTTTGATCCCTTCCGCCTCGAACTCAAGCTGTGGAAGTTCGTTGACATTATCAAGCCCGAAATGCCTGAGGAAGGTTTCGGTGGTTCCATAGATGTATGGATGCCCGATTGAATCCTTCTGTCCGATCACCTTGATAAATTCGCATTCCTGTAGTGTCTGGAGGGTTCCGGAGGTTCCGACCCCGCGTATCATCTCGATCTCAGTACGGGTAATGGGCTGGTTGTAGGCTATGACCGTCAGGGTTTCAAGTGCCTGGCGCGAGAGGCGTCTCTTTCGCTGGAGATTGTAAAAATTCTCTATCTCACCCGAGAGTGCCGGGTCGGTGGTGAATTCCCATCCTCCGGCGGTATACCTTAATTTCAATCCCCGATCCTGGTAATCGGCCTGAAGGCTGTCAAGCGCGGCAAGGATTTCCTCTTTCGAGTAGGGAAGGTTGTCGCGGAGCCTCTTGAGGGTGATAGGCTCTTTCGCCAGGAACAGGAGGTTTTCAATTATATCTTTCACGCTTTTATGTGGGTTTTCGGTAATCAAATACCGCCACCTCGTTTTAATTTATAGTCCATCCCGATTGAAACCGGGAAATTATTATCTGAGCCGTTCGATTCCAAGCTGCTCGTACGGATCGGACTGGGTAAGTATAACGCGTTCACCCCTGGCAAGTTCAAGTAAAGCGAGAAATGTCATAACTACCTGGTGTTCTGTGAAACTCTCAGGAAGAAGTGAAACGAAAAATTTTCTCGCTCCCCTTGGAAGCCATCGGGATAAAATTTCCCTGATGACATCGCCCAGGCTGAGATGTTTCGATTGAATCTCCAACGGGCCTCTTGTCTCACGGTGAATTAACACGCGCCTGTATAAATCAAGAAGGTCGTAAATTCCGAGTTCACCGAGATCGTAGGTGACCTGATGATCGTCTTCGGTTTCAGACTGGTTCCTCGAATAGCTTGATATCCCAATCAGCTCTTTTGAGCGCATCTCCGGCATCGAATTTCTAATCGCCATCAATCGTTCACGGTCGAGAAGTTCGCGAATGAGTGCTTGTTTCGGGTCCTCGGTATCGGACCAGAAACTTTCGGTTCCCGGGGCTTCGGCGAGTCCTCGGCTGGGGAGCAGGATACAGCTTTTAATATAAATTAGCCGGGCGGCCATGGCAAGCCATTCGGATGAAAGGGTAAGGTCGATTTCTTTTGAGGTACGCAGGAACTCCAGGTAGGCCTGGCAGATTGGGGCGATCGGGAGGTTACGGATCTCAAGCTCCTTCGTTCTCACAAAGTGGAGCAGAAGGTCGAGCGGCCCCTCGAAAGCAGGCAATTGTAAAACGTAATCTTTCATACGCAATACACGTA
>DAOVJF010000105.1 GCA_030673355.1 Planctomycetota bacterium
CGCACGGGCTCTTGCGCACGATCCTCCAATTCTCGTACTTGACGAAGCGACCAGTTCTGTCGACCCTCACACCGAACGCATGGTTCAGGAAGCACTCGACAAGTTGTTAGCGGGAAGAACAGCGGTCATTGTCGCGCACAGGTTAAGTACAATTATTAATTCAGACAGGATCCTGGTTATACATTTGGGAGAAGTAGTTGAAAGTGGCAATCACACTGAATTAATGAACAGGAATGGTATTTATGCGAAACTCCACAAGCTGCAATTCCAGGAAGTAACCACTGCACCAATCCGTGCAAAGGGGGTGGCGTCCTGAGTACAGGTAAGAAAATAGGTCGCTTCCTTCTTGGCTGGGTAATTATTGCACTGGTCTCGCTGGCGATATCGGTCGGGATTTCGTGGTTCTCATTCAGTGAAATCTACGAACCGGCGATTGTGTACTATTCAGTAATAATACAGGCTGTGTTGCTTCTCCTGGTTTTCATCGTATTCCCGGGCCTGAAAAAACTTCTGTTGCGTGATCCGCATCTCAAATGGATATACAACTTCTGGCAGCCGCATAAGGCCTGGTTATGGGTTCTAATTGCTTTGACATTCCTTTCCAGCGGTGTAGCGCTTGCGTTCCCACTCGTATTCCGATACGTGATTGACTTCCTGGAGGGTTCTCTATCCGATGCTACACCGGAAGTTATGAATGCGGTAGTCTGGAAAGCCATCTGGATTTTTGTCGCGATCGGACTTGGACGGACCCTGACCCACCTGTATCCGGGTTTCAGGGCAATGTTAAATGCGAAGATTGGTATGGATGTCAGGAAGTATTATTTTTCCTTAATCCTTACAAAAGGCCAGAAATTTTTCCAGAAATTCAGGACCGGAGACCTGGTTACACGCCTTACGGACGATATCGAAGCTTTTCCAAAAATTGCGTGGTTTTGTTGTTCGGGTATCTTCCGGGCGCTTGAATCAAGCAGCAAATTCGTATTTTGCATAAGCTTCATGCTGTTCCTTAACTGGAAATTAGCACTCCTGTCCATTTCCCCAATCCCGGTTATCCTCACTGTATTCTATTTTGTTAGATTGGCTATCACTAAAGCCGCACTTGCGAATCAGAAGATTATTTCCGAAACCAATGACAGCCTGGAATCGGCATTCAGTGGTGTGAGAATCGTAAAAGCTTTCCGCGCCGAAGAAAACCAGACGGTTGAATTTCGTAAGCTCCTGGACCGGCGTATTGAAACGGAGGTGAGATTGCGGAAGCTTTGGATGGCGATGATGAACCTGTATCAATGGGTACAGAATATCGGCCAGGTCATTGTTATGATCGCGGGCGGCTATATGATAGTAAACGGTACCCTGAGCATCGGCGTGCTGTACGCATTCTACATATATCTCCAACTCCTCATGCAGCCTTTAATGGACATCCCTCATTTGTTCGTTACCTCACGCCAAGCGTTTGCATGTATCGACCGTGAAATAGAAATAGAAGAGACACCGGGCGGGATTGAGGATCAGGCACATGGAACTCTCCAGGCACCCAGCGTAAATTCCGTGAGCGTTAAACATGTTGATTTTAGATTCGATGATGACCTCCCACTTTCACTTGAAGGTGTAAGTATTGACTTGAAGCGGGGACAGAAAGCGGCAGTCATCGGATCGGTCGGAAGCGGAAAATCCACCCTGATTAAGATTGTTGCCGGATTGATTCAACCCTCATCAGGAGAAGTTGAATTAAATAACAGGCCGCTCTCGGATTATGAAATCAGCAATCTTCGGGAAAAAGTTGGATACATCCCGCAGGAATCGACTCTTTTCAGCGAAAGTGTTGCTGATAACGTTAAGTTTGGCCGTGATATCTCAGACGATGAAGTCCGCGATTCACTCGACATGGCGCAGGTCCTTGACGAGATGGAAGCGCTGGAGAATGGGCTTGATGAAGTCCTTGGGCAAAAAGGCCTGACAGTATCCGGCGGCCAGAAACAACGACTCGCGATCGCTCGCGCGCTTGCGGGTAAACCGGATTTACTTTTAATGGACGACTGCACATCCGCGCTCGATGCTGAAAACGAGCGAAGATTCTGGAACATGTTCGCTGAGAAATCCCCCGACGCGGCATGCCTGATCGTAACCCACCGTCTCGCGACCGCGCGTCAGGCGGACGTAATTTATGTCATTCACGAAGGCAAAATTGTCGGGAAGGGTACACATGAAGAACTTCTCAGAGATTGCGAGGACTACCGTAATTTCCTCACTCGCGAAGAACTCCAGGCAGCGCTTGCGGGTTAATGATGCGCGACCTTTCTGATTCCATGAATTAAGGTTATACTGTGTAAGGGTTAATATTAGGTAAACAGGAGTTTCCAAGTGATTTTTCATGTGATTATAGAAAATGCGGAAGATGGCTGGGTTGTTGTAGAAGTCCCGGCACTACCTGGTTGTGTTTCACAAGGCAAGGATGAAAAAGAGGCTCTTGAAAATATCAAGGAAGCTATCAAAGCATGGCTGTGGGCTGAGGATCAAAAAGCCATGGCGAAAATAAAAACCGATGGCGGAAAGGATCATGTTGTAGTAGCGATTTAAATCCTATGAGCAGGCTAGGGAATATTTCAGGAATACAAGCAGTAAAAGTTTTTGGTAAAGCTGGTTGGACAAAAATCGGTCAGGTTGGAAGTCATGTAGTTATGGTCAAACAAGGTGTTCGAGTAAACCTCTCAATCCCTCTTCACAAGGAACTTTCAATTGGTACACTTCGTAGATTAATTCGAAACTCCGGATTATCTGTAAACAAGTTCCTGGAACTACTCTAATTTTCTATACTCTGTTCTCACATTCCCGGCGATTATTAATTCTAAATATATCCAAACTAACCTGCGTGGCGTTGACACGCTGAGTGAGACAGATCACAGTTCCAATCTTATTTTATCTCCGGGTCGAACGTGCTTGTCGACGATGCTGCGGTGCACTCCCTGACGGTCATGCCTCTGTTATCTATTCTGTTATCTATTCATTTCCAGTACTGCGTGGCGGCGACACGTGCTTGTCGACGGATTAATCGGCATCATTTTATAAGTAATACTGATAATAAAGCCTGTAAGGCCCCTGTTCATGTGAACCAGTGTGCCCTTTCACCTGAAGATAGAACGTTGTGCTCCCTGTAGTCTCGACTTCGAGCACGAAATTCGATCCCGGTGTTGTATTTTCGGTGCTGTAATACCTTCCTTCTTCATCAATTAATTTCGCCCGGACTCCAATATCGCTTTCCGACCAGATCTTGATCCTTTCGCCCGACCTGAGAAGTTCGGTACGGTACCAGTCGGTGTCATTGGAGGATAGGATTGAACCGCTGATGTAACCGCTGTCCCAGCCGGTAAGCACATCGTATTTTAGTGGGGGAAACGGATCAACGGGGTCGTCGTTCTGGAACCATCCGCTGAAAGTGATGCCCATGATTAAAATCGCCGCGGCCATTATTAAAGGCCCGGTGGGATCCCCGTCCTTCGTGCATGATGTTCCTGTTACCGGCATCATGAGCGCCAGAACCAGGAAAATTCCAATTATTCGTCGGGTCATGTTTTATCTCCCGTCGTACTAAAATTTTAAATCTTCTGTTAACTAAGCGGGTAGGGAAACGGAAGTACTGGTAAAAGATCCTAAAAAATGCTCCTCCTGCATACCTGATACCAATCTTAGATTCAGGGAAGCATGGAAAAGCGTCCCCTTGAATTCAATGCGTCTGACTTGGGTTATTTGATAAAAACCTCCCCCCCGCTTGCGGGGGGGATTAAGGGGGGGGGTCAATTTTCTACAATCCAGCCATAACCTCTAACTCGTATATATCTTGATCATTTTGTCAAGCAGTTCAAGCGCTTCTTTTTTTGGCCTCTGGAATACATTTCTGCCGATGATCGACCCGAATCCGCCGCCATCCTTGATTGCCTGCGCCGTGTCAAATATCGATGATTCCCCAACCTTGGCGCCGCCGGAAAAAATAACAATCCGTTTTCCATTAAACGCAGCCTGCATGACATGCCTTACCCTGTCAGCCATAGTTCCGATCGGGATATTTTCAGCTTCGAACACTTTCCTTGCCGCGTCCTGCTCGATAAACTCACTCGGCATTTTGACTTTCGCGATATGCGCGCCAAGCTGGCACGCGATCTGGGCGGCGTACGCTCCCACATCGATCGCGGTCTCGCCTTCTTTGCTCAGGTCCTGACCTCTCGGGTAGCTCCATATCACAACGATTAAACCCGCCGATTTCGCGTCCTCGGCTATTTCCCTGATCTGCTGGTACATCTCCACCCGATGCTCGGAACCCGGATAAACTGTAAATCCGATCGCTACACATCCCAGTCTCAGAGCGTCGTCTACACTGGCGGTCACGGCAGGGATCGGGTTAGCTTCAGCCATCAACACATCATGGCTGTTCAGCTTGAGAATGAGGGGAAGCTTTCCCGCGTAATCCCTCGCGATCGCTTCGATGAATCCGAGCGGGGCGGCGTACGCGCTCAAACCCGCGTCGAGTGCCAGTTGCGGATGATATGCGGGATCGTAACCGGGTGGGTTCGGAGCGAAACTCCGTCCGGGACCGTGCTCGAATCCCTGGTCGACCGGCAGGATGATCATTCTTCCGGACCCGCCAAGACGGCCCTGCCTTAACATACGTTCCAGGTTTGCAATTGTGCCGGGATTGTCGGCTGTGTAATGGCTGAGAATTTCTTTAACTCGCATGGTTTCTCCCTGTAATCAAACTAAAGTTCTTTCTGCTTAAATAACTTGAAATTTGCCCATAATTTGTACCATCTTTTCAGGAGGAAATCGAGTAGAAAAAATAGTTGAATTCATTTTACCTGGAAAATCAATACTCTTCAGGCTCGTGTATGATTGGATAATCGTCTCCAAGAATCTTTTGTTTAACAATGGCGTGCCGTTCCCACCGTCCCGTATGGTAATAAAGCGTTACTATTGTAGCCCCTACTACAGTAGACAGGACTATAGCTAAAACCACTCCTGCAAATCCCCAGAAATGAGCGAAAATAAATGCTGCCGGGATCCTGACGATCAACTGCGTAATAGCTACCAGGATCATTGATGTCACCGCATCTCCGGCTCCCCTGATTGCACCGTTCACAGGAAAAAAGACCGACATCGAAAGATACCTGACAGGCATGATAGTGATGTATGTGAGAACATAAGGAATCACCATGGTGAATTCGTAATTATCAGGCTGGAAAAGTTTCGTAATTGTCGGGGCAAGGAGCAGGAGAACTATAGACCCCACCATCGCGATTGATACCGATATCCTGATGGCATCTTTCAGGTATAGATTTACCCTTTCAAGTTTACCCGCCCCCACATTCTGGCCCGCGATCGTGCTCATCGACATGCTGAGTGCCTGCGCGGGCATCATCAGGAGTGAATCGAGTACCATCCCGATTCCATAACCCGCGAGCGCGTAGGTGCCATACCTGTTAATAAGCCCCATGAACACCATCATGCTGATACTTACCATGACCATTGTTCCGCTCGCCGGGAGACCCTGTCTGGCTATATCCCTGAGTATTCCCAGGTTGAATTTAAATCCTTTCGGCCTTAAATCAACATACTCCTTATGCCGGGCAAGGAGTATTGTCATGATTATTGCCCCCACTACCTGAACTGTTACTGTAGCGATTGCGGCTCCCGCGACTTCCAGTCTTGGGAAAATTCCCCAATATCCGTAAATCAGCAGGGGATCGAGAATGATATTTAAAACGGTGGTGACCGCCGCTACCATTGTCGGGGTTCTTGAATCGCCAAGGCCGCGGATAATCCCGGCGGTAGCGTTGAACCAGAAAAATGCGATCATGAACCCGAAAATCCACCTGAGATAAACTGTCGCATCCCCGATAACATCGTCCGGTGTATTAAGTAATTGCAGTATCTTTTCAGTCCCGATTACAAAAATCGAGCTGATGATCAGGACCAGCAGGCTTCCCAGCACCAGGAAATTTCTCGCTGTGAGGTTTATATTGACCTTGTCGTTCGCACCTTTATATTGTGCGATCATAATTCCTGCTCCGATAGCTACCCCGAATACTATCGCGATCATGAAAAAGAACACCGGAAACCCGACCGTTACCGCACCGAGTGCGGCCGAACCCAGGTTGCCGACCCAGAAACGATCGACCAGGTTGTAAATGATCTGGAATGATCCCTGGAGCATGATCGGAAGGCTGAACAGGATCATGTTCCGGAAAGTCGGACCTTTCGTCAGGTCGATCATATGTGATGAATGCTTTGCCACCTGTATAAGCTGTGAATGATACGCACAATCGCCAAGGATTCCAAATCGAAAGCAAATCTGATATGATCGTACGTCCCTTATCAGTTCAATTAAAGGAGTGAAGTTAAATGACTACAACTACAGACCTTCCGAGGTGGGATCTATCGAATGTTTACGCCGGATTCGACAAAGATAATTTCAAAGCCGACTTCGACAAGGCAACTAAAATGATCGCTGAGCTGGAATCGATTATCGAATCGAATGGTATCGAACGGCTTGATAGTCCGCCTTCGGATATCGAGGGCACCGCGAAGGTTCTCGATGATCTTATCAACCGGTTCAATGAAGTTTTCATGCTTTTCAATACCCTCGAAGCGTTCGTCTACAGCTTTGTCTCGACCGATTCCTATAACACCGATGCCGCTAAAAAACTAAGCGAACTACAGATCACTGAAGTCAGCCTTAAGAAACTTACTACTAGATTCCAGGCATGGATTGGGTCGCTTGGTGACACGTTCGAGAAAATTCTCGGGCATGCTCCGGTCGCGGCTGAACATAAACTCGGTCTCGAAGAATGGATCGAGCAGGCGAAATTTCTGATGGACATGAAGCTCGAGGACCTTGCCGCCGAACTCGGCCTGTCGGGTGGCAGTGTTATGTCGAAGCTCCAGGGCACTGTGACATCGCAGCTCAAAATGCCATTTGAACGTGACGGTAAAACCGAGGACCTTCCGATGACCATGCTCAGGAACCTCGCTATGGATCCCGATGAAGACATTCGTAAACGGGCATTCGAAACGGAAATTAAGGGATGGGAGTCGATAAAAGAATCCGTCGCTTTCGCTATAAACGGGGTGAAAGGCCAGGCGGTAACGCTCGCGAAATGGCGCGGACGCGATGATGTCCTTCATGGCGCGCTCGACCATAACAGGATCGACAGGGATATTCTCAACGCCCTTCTCGACGCTATGAAAGATTCCTTTCCGATGTGGAGGAAATACCTTAAAGCCAAAGCCGGTAAACTTGGAAAGCCTAAACTCCCCTGGTGGGACCTTTTCGCGCCCGTAGGAGATGCAGGGGTTAAATACTCCTACGAAGAGGCCGCGGATTATATCGTCGAGCAGTTTTCAAAATTCTCAGGTGAATTGGGTGGCTTCGCGAGAAACGCATTTGACAGTAACTGGATCGATGTCGGTCCTCGCGACGGTAAACGCGGCGGCGCATTCTGCATGGGCGTTCCGGGTGTTGAAGAATCGAGGATCCTTGCCAATTTCAATGGTACTTTTGAATGGCTGACCACTCTCGCGCATGAACTCGGCCACGCGTATCACAACTTTCTCCAGAAAGGAATGCCGATCATGCGTCGCGGCGCGCCAATGACACTCGCCGAAACCGCATCGATTTTCTGCGAGACAATCGTATTCAACGCGGCTCTCGATGAAGCCGCTCCAGAGCAGCAGGTTTCAATTCTCGA
>DAOVJF010000168.1 GCA_030673355.1 Planctomycetota bacterium
ATAGCTGGAAGCTAACGGCACGTGAAAAAGTCAACCGCAGGATGCGGTCGGCACTTGCTGTCCGATAGCTGGAAGCTAACGGCACGTAGGGGAAATCCTTACTGCAAACCATTTGAGGAAATTATATATTGGAAAGAGTAAATACAATACATTATGTAAACAGAATCAAAGCTCTTTTAAACGCCGGTTTCAATTATAATACCAACCATACCAGGCATCGTCGTAACCATCTATCAGCTCAGCCGGGATGATCTCGATACTGATTGGTGTCGGTTCTTCAAGCAGGATCGATACCATCGGATAATTATCAGGCGCGGCATCCTCCGCAAGAAGTTCACCCTCATCGCCGTAAATTGCCAGGTCAAGGTCGAGGACACCTGTCCCGCCGAATGCCTGGAACATCCAGACCCCCTCACCGGCTTCCATTTCAAAAACAGCCGTTTCACCATTCTCGAATTGAGATATATGCCATTCGTCAACGTCCTTGTACTGTCCTTCATCTTCATCACTAAGCCAGCGTGTCATTTCCCTGGAGTCCTGACCAAGGGCTTCCCATTCGACCATAAATTCAATAACATCGGTGCCCATGATATCCAGGATTCCCCGATCCTCGGGCTGTTCAAAGGTAATACGCTGAATAGGCAGGGGGGCATCCCATGTGTCAGTTGATGTGTCAGTTGGTGTTGTATCCTGAGTGTCGGAACTGTCATCACCACCGGGACAGGCTGTCAGTGTAAAGATGAATATAAAAGAGAGGGTAATAAGGAAAAATCCAGGAATTCGCATGTATCTCCTCCGGACGGTTTGATTGTTCAGAAGTTATTAGTTTCAACTTACGAATAATATCTTTCGGCGGTACGGTACAAAATCTCAACCCCGAGCGGCAGGACATCCTCATCGACTTTGAATAACGGATGATGGTGCATGGCATCGGAGCCTTTCTTTGGATTTTTCATACCAAGAAATCCAAAACATCCCGGAACTTCCCTGAGGTATAACCCCATGTCCTCCCCACCCATCATCGGTTTATCCTCGAATACATTTTTCCTGCCGAGTACTGTTTCCGATGCTTTCCAGAGGACCTCACACATTTTTTTATCATTGATCGTGGAAGCTATCATCTGCCTGAAATCAATTTCCGCGGACCCGCCAAGTGTCCTTGAGGTTCCATTTACAATTTGAATCAACCGTTTCTTTACGAGTTTGCGACCCTCATCGCTGAAAGTCCGGCAAGTTCCCTGGAGCTTAACTTCCGGCGGGGTGATATTGTAAGAAATAGCACTGTTAACGCTGGTAACAGTGACAACACAGGTATCGATCGGGTCGAAATTACGGCTGACAACGCTCTGCAACGCTGAAATCACCTGTGATGAGATATAGATCGGATCGACGATTACATGGGGATACGCGGCATGACCGCCTTTTCCCTTGATCGTAATATCGAATTCGTCAACGGCGGCCATGCAAGGTCCGAGCACGATCCCCATTTTTCCGATAGGAATTCCGGCCCAGACATGGATTCCAAAAGCGGCACCGACATCCGGATTATCAAGCACTCCATCGTCGATCATCACCTGCGCCCCTACCCCGGCTTCCTCGGCGGGCTGGAAACATAACTTGACGGGACCGCCAACCGGTTTTCTTTTAAGGAGCTCCGCCGCGCCGATAAGCATCGCGACATGGGTGTCGTGCCCGCATGCATGTGCTTTGCCTTTAATTTTGGACTTGAACTCGAGATCGGTATCCTCGTCCATCGGGAGCGCGTCCATGTCGGCCCTTAACATAAGGACCTTTTTTTTACTACTCGAGTCCCGACCGGGGACCATCGCGACCACTCCTGTGCGGGCAATTTTCCTGCCCTTAATTCCGATAATTTTCAATTCATCGAGGATAAGCTTCTGTGTTTTCTTTTCCTCAAATTGAAGTTCCGGGTACTGATGTATCTGTCGTCGAATTCTCAGAACTTTAGTTTTAAGATCTTTTGTAACCAGTGGGGTTTTAATTTTCGGCATTGCACACCCTCCGAGAAATAGATCGGGTTTAAGTTGAAAGCGCAGTTTACCGTGACTGGAGATCTAAAACAACGTTGGCACTAATCGCAACAATGGTCATTTAGATTCAGGAAAAAGTTAGTTTATGGGGGGAAAATGACTGAATTTTGACATGTAACACCTAAAAACAGCAAAATTATTGAAAATTGTCAATAAAAATCCAACAAGACTAAACATTCGTTTGTAGATATGTATCGGGCCCTCCCTTATTATTATGGTTGTGCTGCCTGAGAGGAAATAGAAGTCATTTTCAATCCCGCTGTTGCAACTAATTCTACCTTTTAGGCAATGAATTGACAAGTTATGCTGGCAAACAAAGCATTTTTATGCATTTCATGTGATCGAGTCTTTATTAAGGAACACATAAGAAATAATATATGAAAGAAAAAATGATACCGGACAGGGACTTGCCAAATGGTGACAAAAATTCTTTGGCACCATCAAGTTCACCATCGCACATTCCGGTACTGTTAATCGAAGTACTCGAAATTATGAATCCATCGCCGGGGAAAAATTTCATCGACCTTACCACGGGTCCCGGAAACATGAGCAAGGCCCTCCTTCTGGCCAATGCTCCCGATGGAAAAGTTCTTTCCCTTGATTGCGACCCCCGAACAGTAACCGAACAGAATTCAAACCTCGCTGAATTTGGCTCACGTTCAATACGGAGGTGTGCCAATTTTTCCGATGTACTCGAAGTCGCCCGTGCTGAAAATTTTCTGGAGGTTGACGGGATTCTCGGCGACCTAGGGGTCTCAAGCATAATGCTCGATCATCCCGAGTACGGTATGAGTATAGGCCATGATGGCAGGCTGGACATGCGGTTTAATCCCGAGCTGGAGTTTTCGGCATACGAACTTGTCAATAATCTTCCTGAAGACGAGTTGACAACAATGCTTCGGGGTATGGACGAGAAAAGGTTTGGCGGAAGGATCGCGCGATCAATCGTACGGGCGCGAGCCAATCGGCCAATCGAGACAACCGGCGAGCTAGCTGAAATTGTCTCAAACGCAATTCCGAAACGGTTTCATCCGAAACGAATCCATCCGGCCACGAAAACATTCCTTGCATTGAGGGCAAGGGTCAATTTGGAACGGGAATCGCTGGAGAAATGCCTGGGTGATGCCGGGGAAATTCTCAAGGGCGGCGGTGTATTCGCGATCATCTGTTACAGCTCATTCGAGGACCGGATCGTCAAGGCAATGTACGCAAATAACCGGGACAGGTGGGAACGCATGACGAGTAAACCGGTAACACCGGGTAATGACGAGATCGAGAGAAACCCGAGGTCGAGGTCGGCAAGGCTGAGGACATACAGGAAGATCGCATGAATAAATAGAAAATAATTCACGCCATGTAATAAATAAGCATCGCAGTATTAATTCAAACTTGTCCCCCAATGCCGGGACAAGGGAAAAGGGATAAGAAATAAATGTCTCTAGCTCCTAAACTCAATCCTGAATTCTGGATGACATCCCGAGTCGCCGAACTCTCAGTACCGGAACTTGTGGAGATTCCGACATCGCCCCCAGGTTCGATCGTACACACCCCCCCGTCAGCGAAAGAGGTGTCCGCGCCCAGGATTTCCATTCTGCCTCCACTCGCGCTGATTTTTAAATTCGAGCGTGCGATCTCGCTCGCGATCATCGTTTTCGCGTTGATGACGCTGGCGACATTTGCCCATCAGGGCCTGACCGCGAAGATTAATGCCAGGGATCTCAGGGTCGCGATCCAGGAAACCGACAATGAGATCGGACTTCTCCGAAGCGACCTCCAGGAGGCCAGGATGAACCTTGAAAGGTCGGACGCCCCTGAAGGTTACAGAACATTGTCAATCGAACCCGGAGATGTAACAACGATCGTATTACCCTCGGGCAGGTAATCCTTATAATGAATCGCAAACCATCAACAACCGCTCCCGCTGTCAACCCTTACATTTACGCAATACGGCTCCGTGGTGTTTTAATCATGTCCATATGCCTGATCCTTTTGGGTATCGGATCAATACGGCTGGGGATCGTCCAGGCGAAATATCCCGAACGCTTTGAATCCCTGGATTGTTTCCAGCCGGCTCGAACCGGGATTATCCCGGCATCGAGGGGCCGAATTTTCGATACCCAACTGAGACCGCTTGCCGACAACTGGACCGTTTCATCGCTCTTTGTTAACCCGAGCCTTGTCCCCGACGACCTGCGTGAAACATTGATACACGCAGTGCGGTTATACCTCGACTGCGATCCCGGGCAAGTCAGGTCCGCCATTTACGATACTGAAGCAACCCGCCGGATCCTTATCCCCGAAATGACCCAGGATGATATTCAACGTTTTAACTCGATCCCATACTCGGTTGAGACCGCCGAATTATTCAGGGAAGTTGGAATCTGGAATCACGAAGCACGGGTTTATCCATACGGGCCCCTGGCGGGTCCGGTTATAGGTTTTACATCCGCACGCGATGAGGGCCAGGTCGGACTGTGGGGACTTGAGGGCCGGTACGATGACATTCTTTCGGGAAGGCCGGGGAAATACAACGACCTTCGCGATCAGCACGGCAACCGGATACCGGGTTCCCGAGAGGAAATCTTATCTCCCCGCAACGGCACCGATATTGTTTTGACACTGGACGCCGATATCCAGGCTCTCGGCGAGGCCGCTCTTATAGAGGGACTTGAAAATACCGGAGCATTAAACGGCACGGTCGTAATAACTGAACCACGTACGGGGGATGTCCTCGCGCTTGTCAGCCATCCCGCACTCGATCCATCTAATTATGCATATTACGTGGAAGATGAGGAAGCGTTATTTTCAAGGTCGACGTGCCTTTCATATGAAGCCGGAAGTGTAATGAAGGTTTTTACTTTTGCCGCGGCACTTGAGGAGAATATAATTCAACCCGATTCCGAATTTAGAGTAACGATGGGGCCTTTGTGGTTCGGTGGAAAGAGGGTTCGGGACCATGCGTACGACCATCCCGTGATCGACCTGCGCCACGCCGTGGTACATTCATCCAATCGCGCGGCAGGACTTGTCGCGCAGGACCTCGGCAGGGACAGGTTGGTTCCATGGTTACAGGTATTCGGATTCGGTGAAAAGACCTCTCTCGATATGCCGGGTGAACCGTCCGGAAATTTAAAAGAATCACTGGACCACATGCCCCTGATCGATCTCGTGAACGCGGGGTTCGGACAGGGAATTACAGTCACTCCGCTCCAGATAATCCAGGCGATGAGCGTATTCGCGAACGACGGTGTGCTGGTTCCGTTAAGGCTGGTTAAATCGAGGTTTGATCCATCGTGGGGACAACTTGTCGAAATCAGCCGCACACCGGGCTGGCGTGTACTGAATCCATCGACCGCTCAATTAATGGAGGAATTCATGGTTGGTGTGATCGATGAAGGTACGGCAATGCAGGCGCGAACCGAATGGGTATGCGCTGGAAAAACCGCTACCGCGCAGAAGGTAAATCCGGACGGCGGGTATTTCGAGGACAGGTTTTATTCAACTTTCGTTGGTTACGGGCCGTTGCCGGGTCCGAAGTGGACGATCCTGGTCATCCTCGACGAACCGGGAATACCGTACTACGGCGGGGCTGCGTGCGGTCCGGTTTTCAAGGATATTTTCAACGCATTGATGTTAAGAGACGGCGAACGTCATACGGTCCATGATGAAACTCAACTCATCGGGACCATCGCTCAAACAGAATATGTAATTTCGCGCGATCCATTTTCAGGGTCGGAAGCGAACTGATTTAAATCGCAGTAATTGAGAAAAAATGGCCGAACCGAGTCAGAGAACTGTTAAAGGAGACAGGTTAAAGGAACTATTCCCGAAGTCGGAATGGCGCGGGAACATTCCCCCTGCCCTGACCCATGTCGCCGACGACAGCCGTAAAGTAAAAGGTGGCGGAATTTTTATAGCTATCAGCGGTTACGAAACCGACGGACATAAATACCTTGAATCAGCGGTGAAATCCGGCGCTGGACTTCTTGTGGTCGAGCGGGAAGTTATCGAAACGAATCCTGAAATTCTAAAACCGGCTGGCGGGACCCCACTACTCATAACTGAAAATACCCGGCTTGCCGCGTCAATACTCGCGAATGAATTTTACGGACATCCGAGCAGGGAATTTGAAATTCACGGCATAACAGGCACGAAGGGAAAAACAACGACGGTACATATACTCGCCGGCATTCTGAAAACAGCGGGACGAAA
>DAOVJF010000366.1 GCA_030673355.1 Planctomycetota bacterium
CAGCCGTGACACCCATACAGGATTAATATCATTTAAAGTGGTTCAATAATTGAGGGTACTACTGTTTTAAAGAATTATTAATAATGAAAAACCCCGTCATTTATGATGGGGATTGGCTTTTTGATCCCTGAAACCTTACTTCTTTTTCCTCGAAATCTTACTTCTTTTTCTTTCGCTTTTTGCCCTTAAGGTCCTTCCGTTGCGTAAATGG
Source organism: Planctomycetota bacterium (assembly GCA_030673355.1). GTDB lineage: Bacteria > JAJVIF01 > JAJVIF01 > JAPKYR01 > JAPKYR01 > JAPKYR01. The sequence continues at coordinate 212 of DAOVJF010000366.1, forward strand.
CCTTCTTATTCCATGTTTAACCTTGCTTGCGGATTCAGCGACGGCGCCGGTAACGCTCTTTGCCCTGGCCTGTGCCATCTGCAAATTAGCTTTGGCCTGTTCGTCCAATGGGTCCAGTTCGGTAGCCTTACGGAATTCCATAACCGCCTGCCTGTAAAGCGATTCCCGGAAATAGTAGCCGCCGAGAGCGATATGGGCATCCGCTGATTTCGGGGCGGTCGCTACACCGATCTCGTATTCCTCCCGCGCCCGGTCCTTATTTCCCCTCTCATACAAAATATCACCCATCTTAGCGTGTCCTCCCGCAAAACCGGGGAAAAGGTCAAGAGCTTTCTGACAATGCTTCAAAGCGAGTTCAAGCTGGCCGTTACCCTTGAAGGCCTGTGAAAGCTGGAAATTCACGGAGAAACTGTCCGGTTTGATTTCAAGGCCCTTCTGGAATTCAGAGATCGCCTTGTCGTACATTTTCTCCTCAAGATACGCCGTGCCTTTGGTTACGTAGTGATGAATAACATGCGCTGCGGGAAATCGTCCGGTAAGCCCGGCAATCGGATCGGCTACATCACCGAACTGGGTCACCACGCACGCCATACCCTCCTTGATCGATGAACCGGCTCCCTTGTACCTTGAGCCCGCAAGCGAGATTATCCTCTCGCATGCTTCCTGAGTATCGATGGTGCTCGTGACGCAATTCCTTATTTCAGTCTCGGACAATATTTTCCCGAGATCGCTTGTCCCGAGGATCAATATATCCCCGGTTCGAAGCTGCCGTTCCGCGGTTTCAACCTGTACTGTGAGATCGCGTCCGAGCATCCGTCTGTCATGTGTCCGCCTCATGAAACCCCGTATCGTTGCATGTCTTATGAGATAGGCAAAGCCGGTGCCGACTCTCGCGAGATACAACCTGTTCCGGTTGATTGTAGCGATTATCATATCGGCCCCGATCGAACCCACCTTGTTGAGCCTGAACGCCTCCTGGTTTACGACCCCGTTTGCTCGCTGCATGGCGTTTGTCGCAAGCTGGTTCGGGTTTTCGAGGATATCGAGCTGGCTCAGGGATGAATATGAGAAAATCTTCTCCGCTTCCCTGAGCGCGATATCGGCGCACTTGAGCGCTTCATTAAGATTGGAACCGATCCCGGACGACACACCGAACGCTCCCCGTACACCGATATTCGACGGCGGGAATCGCATCGCGAAAGACATCCTGGTCTCTTTTCCCGAATCTGGCACTTCGGTTGTATCGGTAATTGACAGGTAACTCGCGTTGCCGGGAATAAACGACAGGTTTTTCTCTTCAACATCGGCGCCCTCGATACTCGACTGGTAATCATCAAGTTCTTCAAGCACATCGTGCCATGTTGAATATCTCGACATGTAATCCTTCTGCAGGGCGCGTCCGAGGATGCGGCGGAGATCCACGGTAATCGAAGCCGCTTCGAGTTTCTCTTTCGGATCGAGATATACCTGCATCCCGGCGATCTCGTGCGCTTCACCCTGGAATAAATCCTCTCCGGTAACAAGGTAGTAAAGCATGAGTCCCCAGGTGTATATATCCGATGCCAGCGTTTCCTCACCGAGGCCGGTGATCTGTTCGGGACTGAGGTATTCCGCACGATTCATTTTTTGGCAGGTATCGTAGAAAATGTCCCGTTCAAATCCCGACAGCTTTGCGCGTAAGTGGGGTTTCGGTACAAGGAATACACTTTCAGGTGAAACACGACCGTAGACATCAAATCCCGACGCCCTCAGGTACTGCACGGCCTCCGCGATATGCCTCGCGACTTCAACCGCCTGCAGTTCTGAAAGGGGCCCGTGTTCGTTGATATGATCCGCGATAGTGTGGGTGCGTAATTCACTTACAAAAAAGTAAGCTCCCTTGTCGCGGCCATAGTCGAGGACACGTATTACCCCCTGGTGATCGTACTCAGCGGCCTGTTCCATCCGTTGATTCCAGGCTTCATCGAGCTGCTTGCTTTTGGGAATCCGGTAAAACCAAAGCATCACCGGGGTTTCGGTTCCGAGATGGATCCCGGAATACAGTACCAGGTCTTTTTCAGGTGATGGCCCGTGAGCGCCCCCTATATTCACCAGGCGTTCATCAAGCTGGTATTTGCCCTTGATCGTGGTGCCCTGGTCGATAAGGTGAATGTTGATCCCGCTGTCCACTCCACCGATCAGGTTGTCGATGTCTTCAGCCAGATCATCGTAACCCTTGTAACGGCTCAACGGTACCTTCTCGAGCATCTTGATCATGATGTCGTGGAAAACCAGCGGGATTTCGTAATGTTCCTGGATTTTTGAAAGCGCTTCGGTCTCCATGTGAGCTTCCATCATTTCCTGCGGCGAACCGTCGAACAGCATTTCCCCGGTCACAAGTTGATAGAGAATGCACCCGAGTGAATAAATATCGGATCTTTCATCCAGTGGATTGTCCGCTTCGTCAAGCCACGCTTCCGGTGCGGCGTACTGGTATCCGGTTGGAGGGGTTCCGTATGTTTTGCGGATGAATCTTTCTGTCTCCGGCAGTCGAAAATCTTTAACGAAAATATCTTCTATACGCGGGTTGATGAGAATATGCGCTGGTTTCAACGCACCATGAACCTTGATGACTTCCTTCGTTTTCAGGTAGGAAAGTATCGCGATGATTTTCCTGATGATTTTCAACGCCTGCTCGGGAGTGAGCTTTCCCCGGTCGGCCATGACAGTTTCAAGCGATGACGGGACGTAACCCTCAACCGTGTAATACCGGTTACCGTACCAGCCCTGTGCGATCAGGTCGACCACATGCGGGTGCTTTAATTGCGCACGGCTGTACATGTCTTTGTTTATCGCGCGTATGAAACCCTCTTCTCCCGATAATTTTTCATCGTAGAATTTTATCGTTACAAATTTATCCCGTCCTTTTTCCAGGACCTTGTAGATTTCGGAAAACTGCCCGGTGCCGAGTTCCTCAAGGACATCATACCTGTTATCAACGACCTGGCCCGCAAGGCCCCCTTCGGGACGAGCTTTCTTGAAGCTGACCGCCGCGAGCGCGTACGCGACCGCTTCCTTGAATTCTGCCATCGATGAATATCTCTGCGCCGGGTTCTTCTGGAGCGCAGTGATCAGGATTTCCTTAACCGCGGACGGTATCTGCTTGTAATACTCGATATGCGGGCTTGCGTTTGCATAGACCTGTTTGTACCGGACTTTCTCGTCATCGTCGTCGTGGAATAACGGGTACCCGGTCAGCATCTGGTAGAGCACCATCCCAACCGAATAAATATCCACAACCTGGGTCAGATCCCCGATTCTGTGTACCTGCTCAGGTGACAGGTACCGTGAGTCCTCCCACCTGATGCGGTCGGGAGCTTCCATCATCTCCATAGCCCGTCCGACAAACCAGTCGGCCAGTTTGACATTTGTAAGTTCTGCATCGACCAGGATATTGGTCGGTTTGATCGCGAGATGCGGCTCCAGCCCCTCTTCGTATCCGG
>DAOVJF010000043.1 GCA_030673355.1 Planctomycetota bacterium
TACATGTTCATCGCGAAAATCCTCCCCGGATTCCGCATCAGCACTGTCAGACCTGATTTTCTCACGCTGACCTTCATGATAATTGTCGCGAGTTTCGTTATGGATCACCTCCTCACCCGGCTGAAAACCGATCCTGAATTCACCGCAAAATTCAACCGCGTTTTTGGAATTCTTCTCGCCCTGATGTTTTTAATCGGGGCCGCGTTTGTCCTTATTCGAATCCAGCCCTCAGTTTTGCCGGTCGGTTTGTCCATTGTAATCCTTACGGCATTCGGACATCTGATCTTCGTTTGGGTGGCTGCCATTCTGATGTACCTCTACACAAAAAAACGGATGAGCATCCAGGCATTGTCGACTGTAATCATTATCCTTTCAATCATTGATCTCGTTCCGTATCACGAACATTTCATGCCGCTCGTTCCAAAGGGCAGGGTTTGTTTCGAGACCGGGAGCATCGAATTTCTGAAAGATCAATATGAAGAAATCGGTCCATTCAGGGTTTTTCGCGACCGGACAACCACCCTCGCGCCGAACTCACTCATGATCTATGGCCTCGATGAGCCGGGTGGATTCGACAGCTTCGTGTCCTCCGATTACGCGCACTTCTTCCGGTCGATCGACCCATCGATGAGCCGGAATTCGAGAACACTTGACCTGCCATCGGAACCAATCAACTATTCTCAGCCGTTCTGGAATTTCCTCGGCATAAGATACTTATTGTTCCCCGAAAAAAATAACTCGCTCCCGCCACCGTGGGAGCTTCGATGGACCGGCGATTTATTCATTTACGAAAACACCGAATGGATGCCGCGATGGTTTACGGTGCCGAACATAATCCCGGTCGATTCAATCGAGAACGGCTACAATGCTTCACAGGCGATCGATCCAATGAAAGAAGCGGTTGTCGTGGGAATCGAACACACCGACATTCCACCTGCGTTGCTGGAATCCTCCAGCGATGATTACTACGTAAGACAGATGGAAATCCTTGTGTACAGTGCAGATGAGTTGCGGTTAAGAACATCTTCCGATAGAGATCAATTTCTGGTTTTTTCCGATACTTATTTCCCTGGCTGGCGCGCATGGATCGACAGAAATGAAGTTGAAATTTACCGCACAAACGGGATTGTAAAAGGTATTGTGATCCCATCGGGAGAGCATGAAATAAGGTTCCTCTACGATCCACTTTCATACAAAATCGGATGGCTGCTCGTCCTGATTGGATTAATCCTGACACCATTCGGCATCAAACCCATCAGGCAACTCCTTACACTTCCGATAAAAAATCCGCCATCAAATTTGCTATAATTCGCCGATCGTGACTGATACAGCCTTAAAACCCCTCGTCTGCGTTCCGACCTACAACGAACGCGAGAATATCGAGAAACTCATAAACAGGATTCTCGAAGAGATCCCATTCGCTGACATCATGATCATCGATGACGGCTCCCCGGATGGCACAGGCGGCATTGTCGACAAAATCGCAAGTAACGAACCCCGGTTACACTGCATCCATCGCGAAGGAAAACAAGGGCTCGGTACCGCGTATATAGCGGCTTTCAAGTGGGCGCTCGAACGTGATTACACGCATTGTTTCGAGATGGACGCCGATTTCAGCCACGACCCGAAAGATCTCCCCAGACTCCTCGAAGCCACAAAGGATTTCGATATCGCGATTGGATCGAGGTTCTACGCGGGACGGTTGTCGATCGTAAACTGGCCGTTGTCCAGGCTTATCCTTTCGATGGCCGCAAGCCTTTATGTACGGGTCATCATCGGCATCCCTCTCTGGGACTGCACGACCGGATTCAAATGTTTCCGTAGAAAAGTGCTCGAACATCTACCGCTCGATATAGTAAGAAGCGAAGGTTACTCGTTCCAGATCGATCTTAATTTCCGCGCGACACGAATGGGGTTCAGGGTCGGTGAAATCCCCATAATTTTCGCCGACCGAACCGAGGGCGGCAGCAAGATGTCGAAAAAGATCGTATTCGAAGCGATCTGGCGTGTCTGGCAGCTCCGCTGGAACGGCTTCATGGAAGACCTCGGCTATTTCTTCAAAGGCAAACGACGCCCCATGCCAGGAAAAGAACCCGACCATCTGTAACATGTGCTTTCAGCGCATGAAGGATGGAGGAGAGTGCAAGAGACAAAAATACCCCCCTGTAATCCCCCCGCTTCGCTTCGTGGGGGGATGGTTATCTCTCGGATTTTCTTTTTTTATTTAGGACAGCAGTGATCAATTAGCTGTTATTCGATAATTATCACAAGCGGCTCCGATGGATAGCTCGTCAAACCTTCGTCATCGGTTACCCTGAGCAGTACTTCGTACGTCCCGGGTAAATCATATGAATAAATTGGAGTCGGTCCGGCATCCACCCAGTTCAATCCGCCGTCATCAAAATACCATTCATATAATACAATTTCCATACCGTCACAGTCATTGTCGTATGAGGCAGTTCCGTCGAAATGAATATCTTCACCGATATCCGCCGTGAATTTATCGGCATCGGCTATCGCTGTCGGCATTGCATTAGTGATCTCAATCTCGATTGGTGATTCGAGCGTATTCGATGTGCCTTCGTCATCCGTTACCCGGAATTGCACGTAATATGTACCGGGTATATCCCAGGAGTGGTCAACAGATGGACCCACGGCATCATAAATTCCGTCATTGTTCCAGTCCCATTCATAGAGTTCGATAAATCCGCCGTCGGGATCGTAGGATCCATCATCAATAAAATGAACTACATCGCAGACCTTCTGCGGATTAGGCCCGGCATATGCCAGCGCTACCGGTGGGATATCGCCTTCATCAACGATTATTTCAAGGGGTGCGTCCAGGTAATCGATTCCGCCCTCATCATCGGTCACCCTCAACATCGGGTAGTAGGTCCCGGAGAAGTCATAAGAATGTGACGGCGTCGGTCCGGCATTGACCCAGCCGAAACCATCACCATCGAAATCCCATTCATACATGACGATCTCCATGCCGTCGCAGTCATTGTCGGTCGAAGCGGAACCGTCGAAATGGATGATCTCCCCGATACTGGGATTGTAGTTGTCCGCTTCGGCAACTGCGGTCGGGAGAGCATTCTCTAAAATAATCGCCAGTGGCTCGTCGAGTTCATCGGTGTAACCGAGGTTATCAGTCACCCTGAACTGTACATGCCGTGTGCCGACAACCGAAAACGTATGGAACGTTTCAACGCCGATTTCATCGTAATATCCGTCATTGTTCCAGTCCCACTCATGTTTTTCGATATAGTCGCCGGCCTGTGGGTATGACCCGTTATCGAAGAAATGAATCGTTTCGCAAACTGTAGCCGGATTAGGCATCGCGTCCGCGATAGCGACCGGACTCGTATAATCAACCACATTTATTTCCAGGGGCCAGTCGAGATAATCCTGTTCACTCTCATCATCAGTAACACGAAGCTGCGGGTAGTATGTACCATACGCGGAGTACGAATGCATCGGTGTCGGCCCGGCGTCTTGCCAGAAGAAACCATCACCGCTGAAGTTCCATTCGAACAGCACTATCTCCATCCCGTCGCAGTCATTGTCGTGCGACCCGGTTGCGTCGAACGAGATAATCTCATCTTTATCGACTTCATATTTATCCGCGTCAGCTTCGGCTGTTGGGTATTCACTCGTGATAATAACACTGAGCGGTTCATCAAGTTCACCCGAATAACCAAGGTTATCGGTAACCCTGAACTGGATGGTGAAGATTCCGGTTTCGTACCATGTATGGAAAACATCGATGCCTTCCTCATCATAAATCCCGTCATTGTCCCAGTCCCATTCATACAGGACAATCGAATCCCCCGCCTGGGGATAGGATCCGTCATCGTAGAAGTGCACCGGCTCGCATTTGATCTGCATATCCGGCTCCAGATCGGCGATAGCGACCGGATTTACGATATCCGGTGTCACCAGGATTTCCAGCGGCGCATCAATAAAATCAAGTCCACCCTCATCGTCTGTCACCCGGAAGTTGACATTGTAAGTGCCGTACACACTGTACGAATGGGTCGGGACTGGTCCGAGATCCTGCCAGAAGAATCCATCTCCGCTGAAATTCCATTCGAATTTCGTAATCTCCAGTCCATCGCAATCATTATCGTATGAACCGCTGCCGTCGAAGTTTACCGGTTCATCTTCCATGACAGTATATTTATCCGCTTCCGCGATCGCGGTCGGCTGTGCGTTTACTATTTCGATCAAGATTAATTCAGCCCAGGATGTAATACCATTATTGTCGGTAACCTGCACGTTGACACCTTTTGTTCCTACGGTGTCCCAAGAATGGTCTATCACTGCAGGGCCTTCCACAAGCGGTAGCTCGCCAAACATCCACTCGTATTTGACAATTGAATCGCCCGACTGCGGGTACGACTCCGAAGCGTCGAAATGAACGGGTTCGCACACTGTTTGAGGATTGGGATTCGCTTCGAACAATGCCACCGGCTCAAGATATTCATTAACGGTAATTTCAAAGGGCTCATCCAGTTCCGCCGTAGATCCCTCGTCATCTGTAACCCTTAACATGGGATTGTAAGTCCCGTATACGCTGTATGCATGAACAGGAGCAGGTCCGGCGTCAGCCCAGTTAAATCCATCTCCGCTGAAATTCCATTCGTACAGGACTATCTCCATTCCATCGCAATCAAGATCGTATGAAGCCGATCCATCAAACTGAATGTCCTCGTACTCAAACACCTCGTTTTTATCAACTGTCGCCATTGCGATCGGGTATGCGTTATACATGGTCACCGTCAACGGTTCGTCAAGCTCATCCGTATCATCCTCTTCATCGGTGACCCTCAGGTTGATTTCGTAAATGCCCGGTTCATCCCATGAATGGGTAAGTTCAGAACCTTCCTCGTCGAAAACCCCGTCGTTCTCCCAGTCCCATTCCCACTTCACAATAAGGCCGCCGTCCTGATCGTAGGATCCATCGTCAGCAAACAGGACAGGCTCGCAGATAACATCATGGTCCGGATCGGCAAGGCCTATTGCGACCGGGGGAAGGTTCGGGATGAAAAATTCAATTACCAGGGGTTCATCGAGTGTATCCGTTCCGCCCTCATCATCGGTCACTCTCAATTGGATTTCATATTGCTGTTCCAATTCGAATGAATGAACCCTGGCGATTCCTTCATCATCAAAAACACCGTCGTTCTCCCAGTCCCATTCCCACTTGACAATTTCCTGTTCCTCGCAGTCAGGATCGTAAGAGCCCGACCCATCAAAGTTTAGCGGTGTGTTTATCCACCATTTGTTGTCGACAGCCTCCGGTGCTTCGGCTACCGCCACCGGGGGAACATTATCCACGACGACCAGTAACGGCGTATTGAGCTCACCCTCCTGGCCTTCATCGTCGATAACCTTCAACATCACAGGATGTTCACCAGCTATATCCCATGAATGGCTGACCAGTTCGCCCGATTCATCGTAAGTTCCGTCATTATCCCAGTCCCACCAGAATTCCACGATCTCGCCGCCATCGGGATCATACGAACCCTCGGCGGTGAATTCGGACGGCTCGCACACAATCGCGGGTTTCGGATTGTAATCGGCGACCGCGATCGGGCTTACATTCGTAGAAACCTTGATTACAATTGGCTCATCGAGTTCGTCAGTTGCACCTTCATCATCCGTCACCCTCAGGTTTATCGGGTACTCTCCTTCCTCACTCCAGCCATGAATTACAGCCTGCCCGGTTTCATCAAACATGCCGTCGTTGTCCCAGTCCCACTCACAAAGCATAATTTCAGTTTCTTCGCAGTCGTTATCATGGGAACCCGTGCCATCAAACAGGATCTCTTCATCGGGCATCAATTCTGTTTTCTCAATAAATACTTCAGCGGTCGGAAGGGCATTATGGACCTTAACCACAAGTACTATCTCACCGGTCTCACCGCTATCGCTCGTAGCTTTGTAACCGACATAATAGGTGTCAGGGATGTCAAATGTATGGGAGACAGAATACCCAAACTCGTCGTACACACCATCGAGGTCCCAATCCCATTTCCAGCCGATAATCGTTCCACCGGTCGTGTCGTAGGAACCGTCATCGAAAAATAGAATCTCTTCGCAGATTTCCGGTTCATCCGGGTCGAAATCCGCTTTCGCAATTACAGTCGCTTCCGTCACTTCCAACGTAATAATCCGGTAAGCGGTAAGGTCGAGATACTCAAAGGGAGGACCATTGGTAACATCCTCAACACCTATCAGGCACTGGTACATCCCCGCTTCAGCATGGAGTTCGTTAGCGACAATTACTTCCCATGTGGCGTATTCGGAATTCTCAAGGATCAGTGTCGCCTCAATGGTGTCAGGAGAAACGCCGGGACATTCAATAACCGGTGCATAGTAAGTTTCTGTCCCGTCCCGGTCATATACATCGATTATCAGCTTCGTTGCCCCTCCCGCATTTGTCAGACCACTGGCGATTGGTTCCTCGGTGACATCCAGTCTCCATGGTTCCGGGCAGTTGGCGTTCGGACCGAAATCGGTCATCGGGTCCACCACCGGTGAATTTATGGGGAAATCCCAGTTTGCATCTATTGCATATCCGAAAATAAACGGTCCGGTTGACAGTACGATATCGTATATCACCACAACCGTATCGCCGCCGTAGAACGCATTACGAATATTCGCCGGGTCGTCAGTATTAAACCTTTTAAATGGGTTTATATCGCAGTCCGGGAAATCCGGGGTTGCCAGGTTTCCTTTTATGTATCCCTGCAGCCCGCCAAAACCGTTACCAATTGTTTTCGGGTTATACAGGGTCGTAAATCCATCGGCGTTCAGCACGTATCCATCGCCCGACTCAAGCCGGGGTCCCTTTAACCCGGCTACCGGAAAATCCTGGCTCCCGGGGAACATAATGATTCCACGCGTATCAAATACGGTGTAATCCAACAGGTAGAATGGATTGGTGAGTGATATGCCGATCAGCCATGAATCGTGATCGGATAATTCGACCCCTTCAATCTTGAAACAGTCGGTGCATGGGCCCTGCTCCATGAATTTCAGGATGTTCAGGTGCATCCCGGTTACCCTCGCCGGGACAATCTCGAACACCAGGTTCTCCGGATCAACATATACTTCAAAAATTCCGAGAAGCGCATGCCCCGCCGATGAGCTCTCCCGACCGTCCTCGTATTCGGGAACTCCACCTGTAAGGCCTAATGGATCATCGCCGGCTGTCTGATCAGTTACCCCTGGGTCCGTACCGGGTAGAGTGGGGATTTGGTTTTTCCCCCCGGATGAACAACCTAGCAGAATTACCGCAAGCAGCAACATTAATGTAATGTTTCGGAAAATCAGCCAGCACGCATGCATATGTGGGCCTCCATTTAACCTGTTATTTCAGTTAATTACGGAATTTTGGAAATCCAATCCCCTGCAGCCTCCAGGCCAATAATAATTATAACTTTATAAAGATAACTTGGTCAATGGCTGCTGGCCGAATATTGTATTTTTTTATTTTGCAGTTGGATTGACTCTTGAGAATCGGCATGTGCTCATATAGTTGATTTCAATGGGTTATCATCCTATAATATCTTGAGTTGGGTTTAAATTTAATTAAATCCGGTATACTTTAGCAGCCTGGGGTATTTTTTAATGGGTTGCCAGGGAGATATGAAACCAGTGAATGACCCTGAGGGTGATTTAAAACCTGGTCAGGATAAAGGCTTGCATTGCCTGGAATGCGGAACCGACCTTCCGGACGATGCATCGAAATGTCCCAACTGCGGGAACGAGAAAAATATCCTCCCCGCCAGATGGCACCCACCTGATTCTTTTGAAGGTATAAAATCTTCTTTTTCTAATTTGAGCAATGAAACCAGGGTACTTGTGGGTTTGTCGCTCGCCCTTTTATGTACCCTTTGGATGCTTGGGTCTGCCAGGGCCGGTAGCCAGGTGCTCCTTAACGGCCAGCAGGACACAGAGATCGAAATTGTCCGTGCCGATCTGGGAAATGTGGTCCAAATCGAAGAAGTCGAAATCACCGGACATACTCCGGGCTCGTCCCGGGAGCTGGAACCTGTTAATATCGCAGATGCCAGGCTTCAGGCAAATTCGGCGCAGGAAGATGGCAAATGGTTCGATGCTGTCGATTTGTGGACCGAGGTAACCAGGATGGAAAACGCCGTACTCGATGATTTTCTGGCCCTCGCTAATGCTCACGACCGGGTGGACGATACTTTCGCTGCTCTCGCAAGCCTTAACAGCGCAATTGTCAGGTTCCCCGAAAGCCCTGAAGGATACCTCAAACTCGGTTCGCTCCAGGAGCGGATGGATAACCTGAACGCGGCACGATTCCAGTACCAGGTCGGACTGACCTACTGCCCGGGTAATATCGATCTAATTGAAAATCTCCATCGTGTTGAAACAGGTCTCGGGCTTGTTGACGGTACAATTCCGGATTTCACCCCCGAAACCATCCCGGCCGAAATTCCTGTGGAAATTGAACCCGGCGGATCGATCATTGTCGAATTGGTCGTTCCTGTTATCGAACCGGTCGAAGTTGAACCCGATCCGGTTGCTGAAAATCCTGTTCAACCGAATACGGAACCCGAACCGGATATCGATGAACCTATAACACTTATTGGCGGCGAACCGAATATTCTGACATCGGGTAACCCGGATATCGATGAGCCGGATGGTGACGTTTCAGATTCCAGCACACCTGAAGAAGGACTGATTATCGATATCCTGGACTTTGAAATTTCGGCTACAAATGACCTGGTTTCCGTGAACGTTATAGTCAATAGTCCCGCTGCATTCAGTACCAGCACCGCAAGCGATCCACCCAGATTAATTGTCAGGTTGCCCGGTACCCGGATTGCGCCAGGATCGAGTATAATCAGGGATATAAATATCAATGTGCCTTTAGTGGAAAGGGTACATCTTGGGGAGGGGTCGGCCGATAATAAAACGGTGGCGATTCTCGTCATATATCTTGGAGAAAATGTTCGCCATTCTGTCAGTGCTGATGATCACTCTGTGAGAGTTAGAATTGGAAAGGAATCCGGAATGGAAGCCGGGTGAGGGTATTATTATGGGACTAACCAGTTTAAAACCCAGAGATGGGGCTACTACTTCTGTACAAGAGGATCGCCGGTCGGAGTCCATCGACAACCCGGCTGATGTGAACCTGGCTTTCGCCGACGAAATCGAGTACTGGCAGAGCGGCATTACTCTCAGCAGGCAGGGTTTGGTCTACCACGTTTTAAAACGCATGATCGACATTATTTTTGCGGTTGTTTTCCTGTTTCTCGGAATCCCATGGCTCCTCGTATGCGGTCTTCTTATGAAAAGGGAGGCGCCGGGACCGTTCTTCTACAAGCAGGACAGAATTGGCAGGGGTGGGAAAATCCTTAACGTTTACAAGCTGAGAAGCATGCCAGTCGATGCTGAATGTAACGGTCCGCAGCTCACACCGCTGAATGGCGACTGCCGTCTCGGTCCCGTGGGTAAATTTATCCGCAGGGCAAAAATCGATGAGCTTCCCCAGTTCTGGAACGTACTGAAGGGAGAGTTCTCGGTGGTCGGACCACGTCCCGAACGTCCTTATTTCGTTAAACAATTCGAGGAGAAGTACCCGCTTTTCAATATCAGGCATACCGTGAAACCGGGTCTCACCGGACTGGCGCAGGTAAATGAAAAGGATTCACTGAATATGCGCGTAAAACTTCGCTACGATCTGTTCTATGTCCGCAAGCACAATCTCTTACTGGATTTGAAAATCTTATGGGACACGGCGATGTACTGTTTCCGCCAGTTGTTCACCGGATTCCGCGACGCCGCCAATGGTAGGATTTAAGTCCAATCCTGTTAAACAAAAATTGATTGGAATTTAGGGGGCGATCTCGAATCAATATTTAATTAATAGGATTGGTCTAAGGAACATTTTTACCCAAACAACCACTTTTACAAATATCGAACCTGAAAACCAATTGTGCCAATCCCATCCCGCGGTTGGTTTTTTTTAATTTAATGCTGGGAAAATTCCCTGCTATTCCGATCCCGCGGCGAGTTGCTCGAAGTAGAAACGCACAAAGTCAGCGTATGATCTTGGGATATCCTGATCCTCCATCGCATCCATGAGCGTTGCCACATCCGATGTTTCAAGCTCGAAGTACGGTATATAACTCGTCTCACCGGTTTGCGGGTCTACGACTTCAGTAAATATATACGATCCACCGACATCCGTTAATTTACCCTCAAGCTGCACATCATAGAACTGGCCGGGTTTAAACCTGGATGCGTAGATTTCCTCATAATCACGGTACTCGTCCGGGTTGGCGTTGGGATCCTCCGATGGATCATTCATCGCGCCAGGTTCCACTCCGTATGTACCGGCCTGGTACGGGCTGGAACCTGTGCCCCAGTTCTGCCCGCCTGTATTACAGCTTCCCTGACCGCCGGGTCTTGAACAGTTGCCGCTGATCGAAGATCGCGACCGGCAGATTCCCTGCTTCATTTTACTGAAACTCGAGCATGAACCGAGGCTTTGTCCAAAACGGCCCATGGACTGCCCGGCGCTCCTGCATGCGGACGCCGCTTCTCCCATGCTCTGGCCCATCCGGCTCGGCATTCCCATGCTGCTGGGCATCCCGAACAAACTGCTCATGCTGGATCCGGCCCGGGAATTCTGTCCGCTCTGGCTGTCTCCGCTGCCGGGATTATTGCATTGTCCGCCCGAGCAATCTGTTTTCTCTCCCATCTCTTCCTGGGATGTGCCGCTTTCCTCAAGCTGTCGTCTCACTTCATCAAGCCGCTGTCGAGCCTCCTGGTTGGACCCGGATGAGCACGATCCCTCAGATATCTGTTCCTGGAGACCTTGAGCTACATTCTGGCACGTGGATTGAAGTTCGCCGCTTTGCTCGCTTGAAAGCTGGTTTGAATTCTGACATGCCTGTTCAAGGCGTTCTGCTTCCTCGATCAGCGCATCCGCGATTTCCTCATCGGTGCGGGTATCCTCATCGCCAAAGTCTGCGCCCGCTTCTTCGAGCATTTGTCTGACTTCCTGGATTCGCTGCTGCGCGTCTGTGATGTCTTCCTGTGTGACCTCACCGGAGTCGAGAGCGGCCTGGAGGTCGTCGCGGACTTCCTCAAGCATCTCGATTGCCCGGTCTATAACATCCTGAGCTATGTCAAGGTCCTGGATTTCCGGGATCGCGTTATCGATTGACTCAATGAGCATTTCAGCCATTTCAGCAGGGTCCCTCTGCCCGGACATCCCTTCGCCCTGGTCCGCGGCCGCCATCATCTCATCACGGGCCTGCGCGAGCGCGTCGCGCA
>DAOVJF010000056.1 GCA_030673355.1 Planctomycetota bacterium
CTTCAACTTCAACCTCTACAATTTCAGGTTCGGTTGTGACAGCAGGGATTTCGGGTTCTACAACGGGTTCTTCCGGTACGATCGGCTCATAGTTGAATATGACCTGGATATCGCGTCCGTCCCATTCGATCTCACCGTTGTATTCATCGAGCGATCCCATCAGCGTGAATGTGATTGTCGTGTTCTGTTCGTTCGGACGATCCTTTACGATCGCACGGATCATCGGAATCATTTCAATATTTGTATTGACCGTGAATGCGTCCTCATCGCCAGGTAGCGATACATCGGAAATTGGGAAAAGAAGGCCAAGACGGTCGGGATAGCGATATTCAACCCATTCCGGGATAGGCATCAAAACGGATGTCGTAATATTGAACGTAATCCGGTTGCCTGTTACCTCGCCGCCTGTGACCGTAATCATCGGCCTGATACCGGGTTCAGGTTCCTGGAACGGGGGCACTTCGGGAGCGACCGGTATGCCCGGGACCTCAACTTCCGGTTCCGGTTCGGTAATTTCAGGAGAGATAGGTTCGATGATCTCAGGCTCTTCCGCTACCGGTTCGGGCACCTGTCCGGGAGTATAATTGAATGTGACGATGTAACTTGAACCTTCCTGCTCGATTCCAACTCTGTATTCGTCGATCTTTCCTTTGAGTGTCCACACGACTGTCGTGTGCTGCTCGCCATCACGATCCTTTATGATAGCCCGTACTAGAGGCACATCCTGTATATGGGTGTATCTCGAATAAATTCCCGGTGCCGCATCAAGAAGCTGCACATCGGCATATGGGAACCTGAGTCCAAGTCGTTCGGGATAATGATATTCAACCCATTGCGGCAGGGGTAACGGTTCGGTGGTGTTAATCCTGAATTTGATGACACCATCGACTTCTTCCCCGCTGGCTACTGTGATTACTGGAAGTTCAGGTTCAGATACCAGTACCGGTTCTATCAGTTCAGGTTCTGCGATAACCGGCTCAGGCTCAACTGCCTCAACCGGCTCTTCAACAAGGACAGGTTCCACAATTTCAGGTGTAACCGGTTCCTCAATAATTTCATGTCCTGCAGGGATCGGGCTGTAAGAAAAAGTTACCATGTATCCCGACCCGGTTTCCTCGACATTCCTGAAATAATCCTCAATTGACCTTTCAAGGGTAAAAGTAATCGTCGTGTGCTGCTCGTCATCACGATCCTTCATAATCGCCCTGACAAGAGGCACTGCCCGTATGTGAGTGTATGAGGAACAAATTCCCGGGGCCGCTTCAAGAAGCTGTACATCGGCGTACGGGAACCTGAGTCCAAGACGGTCCGGATAATGATATTCAACCCATTGCGGCAGGGATAACTGTTCGGTGGTGTTAATCCTGAATTTGACGACACCATCGACTACTTCCCCACTGGCTACTATGATGAGAGGCGTGTCCGATTGTAGAAATTCAGGAGGTAGTGTGCTCTCAGTCTCCGTGGGTTCCAATACCACCGGACCTTCGACCATTTCAGGCTCTTCTATAACCCCGGGAGCGGGTGCCGGCTGATCGATACTCAGATTAACTTCAACAGGCGTTTCGATATCTATCGGGACAGCGGTCCTGTAGAAGTCGATATGCATTAAACCTGTCTCGACATAATCAACCGAAAATCCGATATTCTCCTGGTCATATCCCGGGAAGTAGAAAATAAACTGGCTCTCAGGGCCTGCATCCTCTATAACACGATTGAATACTTTCAGTTCATCGGTAACCGCGCCGTGGACAGCCACCTGGAATCGTCCGGCAGCGGATTCCGGAAGGACCACAGCGGCATCAGGGAAGTAAAGGGCGACCCTTGTCGGATAATTGAACCTCTGAATATGGGGTTCAAGGTTTCCGCCTTCGAAATAGACATAATAACGGTCGGTTTCCGAGTCCAGTGTCTGGAACTGTACCCTGGTAATGCGAATGGGTGCATCCGGCATAACAGGTATGTCATCGGATGACGCGAGAACCATGATCTCGCCGCCCTCTATCGGTACCGGCATCGGTTCCCGCTCAATAATTTCAAGCTCTTCAGGAACGGGAATTTCTTCCGCGAACATGATAAGTTCGAGTGAATCATCTGAAAATGTGCTGAGAGTGTAACTTAACACATTTGTATTCGGTACGGTCAGTCTTATCTCGGTTAACATTTCCCCATTTTCAATCTGACGCTCCGCACGCATTTGCCGGACAAGTATGCCGCTGACCGATGTAGCGAAATTATCGGGACTCGACGCGGGCAGAAGGACATCGGCGCCGGGGAATCTGAGGAGCAGTACAGTAGAGCTTTCGATTCGAACCTGGGGAAGAATGACTCCGAATGAAAACTCGATTACAAACCTGTCCTCGCCGGCTTCCGTCGCTTCATGCCAGAAACGCTCAATTATCGGTTTAAGCTGTTCCGGTGGAACGCCGGGACCAATGTCTTCACCGAACGGGCTCTCACCCGCAAAGACTGCCAGGCTGATAGTATCGAGCGTGGACATTCGATCCGATTGGAGTACCGGATCTGATATTTCCGCAACGATCCTCACGACGGGGGGGTCGAGAGAGAATTGCGCGATGGTCAGATCGACAATCCCGTCCATCGGACTCTCCCATAGGGTGACTGCTTCATTATCGAGAGACAGCACAGCATTTTCGATATCGAAAACGATTCTTCCAGGTGACGTCAGGTTAAACGATCTGACCCCTGCCGGTTCGGATACGGCAAGGTTAATAACCACCGCCTGGGAGGTTACTTCGATGTCTGCCGTGCTCACCTCCGATGGTCCTGCAGGTTCTTCAGCCCTGAGTATTGTCAGGGGTGTTATCAAGAGCAGGACAAAGAAGAGGGCAAAACCTCTCATATTTTTTTTGTTATTGCTTCCAGGTTGTCGCGCGATTCTCATCAGATGGATTTAGCTCCCTGATAGCTTTCATGCGTTATGCTTACTGCTAGTCTAAGAAATATATGGCACAAATTTAAAGCTTTATTTCAAGTACAATTTTTTTCCATTCAAGTTCCCGAAATTAATACGAAATTGAAATTTCGGGCATTCCGGTCCTGGCTCTGAAATGGACCAGTCCAACTTCAGCGGGTTTGTTTTCATTAATAATTTTAACGCCGCTCAATGTAATTTCGGTAATGATGTAATTCGCCGGTGTATCCCCAACCGGCCAGGTGGCAATTGAATCACCTTCCGTAACCCTGATTTCCGCTCGCCCATCCGGTGGTATCAGGATCGCGAAATAGGAACCCGGTTCACCCATGACACCCTTTAACACGGTAAGCTGGGCAATCTGTCGAGCGGTTGGTGTCAGTTCTGGTCCACGAACTACACCTACTCCCAAAGGGTTTGGAAATGGTGGTACCGGTCTGATACCAATTGGTGGAGCACCTGCAATTCCTGGCGGATCGAATGGACTGTATCGCCGTGCCCCTGAATCCCAGGGTGGCTGGTTCCAGTCGTCAATCTGTTCATAAGGACTACTGACCATTACTTGAAACCGCTGGAATATCGGGAGTAAACCGGAAACAGCGGCTTCATTGGATGCACCAAAAATCATGGTTATTATATCGTCAAGATTCTGACGAAGCTCAAAATCGTTCAGGTCTCTAAATTTCTTACCGCCAATACCTTCGGAAGATGTATGGTATTGCGCGATGATCGCTCTTTCCTGTTCCTCGGTGATCTCTTGTTCCTCTGGTTCCACTTCAATAGATTCCGGGGGCGGGAGTTCTTCTTCAGGTACTTCCTCAATAACCTCCGCAGGACTTTCAAGTTCCAGTTCAGCCTCAGCGATTTCGCCTGCCCGTTCCGCGGCAGCCCCGCTCACGGTATCGGTGACAACTTCACCGACCCTGCCGAGATCAACCTGTGCCCGGGCAGGGTTAATCAGGGCACTTCCCGAGTAAATGATAAATATCCCTAAAAGGAACATTACAAGGATAACAGCATGTGGTGCAAATCTCTTCAGCTCGTCTCCGAAGCCCGGCATTTTGTCAATGAGTTTTTTCATTTTCTCTCAACCGGCATCATGCCGGAGGCCATTAAGCTTCGGCCTCCTCCTCGTTTTCCGTAACCGCATCTACAGTGTCAATATCCTCTTCCGGTACCGCGCCATACCCGATAAGCCCCGATCTGTAGTGGTCCCATAATGGCGGCGGGCTGCTGGCGTCTCCATAAGTTACCAGCTTGAAACTTGCGGAATACAGGCGGGTAGGACCGAATCCCATGCCCTGGGGAGACATTTGAAAATCCGTCAGCGCCGTTGTTGGTCTCATGTTAAATATTTCAAAAGTGAATTTCTTGATGTCTTCGTACGAACCGCGTACTGAAAGGTTGAAGGTGTGTGTTTCAATTCCGCCTGCGATTGCCGCGAAATTTTCCGCGCCCGACGAAATTCTATTATAGAACTGGTAAGAAACCAGCAGATTATTCATTTCGTTCATGTACTCTTCAAAATCGTTGAGGGCTCCGGTATATGATTCCAGGTCGTTTAACAGGCCCATCGGATCCTGCGCGAACGCCTGGTCGAAATCAACCCCTCCATAAGGTGCCGCAGTACCCCGAATTACGATTCCACCCGTATCCAGATGGTTGTCGGAGATCATGTTGTGAATTCTCCGAAGATAGCTTGTAAGCACGAAATCCTGCGCATCCGGTATTAAGTTACGAATGGTCTCTATATCTTGGAGTTGCACATGGCGAATCTGAGGCAGGATATCATCGTAATCGAGCAGTGAATCCAGTTTCTGCTCAACCTCTAATCCGATTTTTATCTCGTTGCGCTTTTTTTCGGCCATTGTCATAAACCGTTTATGGTAAAGGGCATTGTAGCCGACAACAACAACGAAGCATATTACGATTACTATCGCAATTTTGATCGCTATTTTCGCGTAAGCATTCACTTATTAAGACTGCACCTCCACGTCTCTATCTATCATTACCCTGAGGTTCATCTTCTTCTTTACCCTTGTCCTCAATTCTCATGGATGTTGGCATGTTCGTTTGCATTCGAATCGTAAAACTTGCCCCAGCTCCTCCTGCAACCCTGGATCGCTGGTACCCGGCCATCTGAAGAGCACGGAAACGGGAAGGCGGCTCGCCCGGTTTTCCCAGAAACGCATCGTATGTCGCCAGGGGACCTTCGAATGAATATCCTTTCGACAGGAAGTTTATTTGCAGGCTGGGCCAGCCACCTGCGCCACCCCTGAACACAAGGCTCTGTACCCAGGTACTTTCAGGCAGCAGCCGTTCTACTTCACTATATATCTCCCAGTAGTCCGGGGACCGCAGGACCATGCTCGGGATTATCCCGAAGTAACTCGAGATGAAACGAGCGTTCGCCTGGATGTCTATGAACGGTACGGCTTGGCCAAACTTCCCGGTTATCCTCTGTTCGATAGCATTGTAATCCGTCGTTACTTCCTGAATCATGAGTCGATCTCTCTGGTAACTCGTGTAGACGAACAGAATTGTCAGGATTATCAGGACAGCGGCAAATATCGGGAACGCTTTGAATTCCGGTTCCGGAAGATACTCCTCGGGCAGCAGGTTGATCAGTCTGTCTTTATCCAAACTGGTGTATCCCCCTCAATGCAAGGCCCACAGCAACACTGAAGTCAGGGGCGAAATAATTTACCAGGTCTTCCTTGTATCCGCTCTCAGGGAGTACGAGGTCGGAGAAAGGATCACCCTGTATAACCGGTATTCCCAGCTTGTCGGATATGGATTTAACGAAAATATTGCCGTATGGGAAATACCCGTTCATCACACAGAACCCGATCTCGGAACGCTCTTTGCCAAATGACTGACCGTACCTGATCGTGTTCAGGGTCTCATCAACAAGCTCTGTTATTAGTGGATTCAGTTTGACTAGTTCGTCAACTTCCATCCCTGATTCATGTGAGAGCGATTCATCCGTCAGAGCTGATAATTCAGCGGAGAACGGATCCTCTCCAAACGCACCAAACTCAAGATCTTCTTCATCACGGGTGGATATTCCCATATCCTCTTCGCCCGCATCATCGGCTGTAACGTCGCTGGCCTCGTCGGGTTTCTTGTATCCCCCACCCATATCCAGGCCGGCATCGAACAGATGCCTTTCGCCAAGGGCGTCCACGAAACCGACGCTTCCGATCGGTATCGAACGAATCAGCCTCACTTCACCTTCAAATATTATTGAAAGGTCGGTGCATTTGTCGTTAATTGTGATTTGTATATAGTCGGTGCCCCTCTCTGCTATCAGGGATGATCTTTTCTCGGCTCGATGTGCGGCAAGAGGTGTAAGGTCAAGCGCGAAGGGCCTCAGCCCGGCCTCCAGGAAAGCTTCAACAAGTAATCCGAGGGGTTGTTTCTGGGCCGAGAGGATCAGAACTTCAACCTTCTCAGCATTATCGTCTTCGCTTGTAAAGGTCCTCTGAATGGAGTAATCAAGCACCGTGTCACCAGTGCCGGCTGGAAGGGACGCCTCGGTCTCAAACAGGATCGCCTTTCGGAGCTCCCGTATCGGCATATTCGGAAGGGTGATGGTACGGGCGATAACCTCGCTGCCATCCACCGATGAAATCGTATGCTTGGTTTTGATCCTGTTGCCTTGAAGCATCCTGATGAGAGTCGAGGCAAGTGCGGACGGATTCTCAAGCCGGTTGCCCACATATGCTTCCGGAGGAGTAGCTTCCCAGAGGATATTATTTATCGTTGGCTGTTTCCCCCGCTCCATTTCGACCAGCTTTACCTGCGCCGGTCCGACATGGATGCCAAGCGAGCGTTTCGGTGCGACATTAAATATTGGTAACGGTGTCAACTAACTATCCTCTTTCTTGCAGCTCTCTATGCCGGGGATCAATAGCAAAAAATTAAAAAACGTTTAACCCTGACAAGGGTAAAACGCCACACTGGACTTCATTCGCCCACCCCGGTCGACGCCACAATACTATATAAGTAAAAGCAAGTCAAGCAGGTTGATTGCGTAACAACCCACCGTTTTTTCTCATTCAAACGGTTCGAAAATCGGTTTTCCTGAAATCCTGAGCCCATCTCCATTACATGGCTCCAGCAGCGGGATTGTCCTATTCTACCGCCCCGCCGCGATGTTGTATGTAAAGCCTGTAAATCCTGAAATTTTCAGTCACTTTTCCCTTTCTTGGCCGTACAGCCACCCAACCGTCCACAAAATCAGTCGGATTTGGGTTAATCCCGATGGCCAGGGCATCTCTCTGAAAATTCAGCGGATGAAGCACGATAAAAAATGAATTTTCAGCATCCGTCGTGACATCTTCCGCGTTGTACATCGGTATCTCAAGTGCATAATCTTCTGTTATTCCGATTATATATCCTGACGCCACATTGTAATGGTAATCCCCGTATGATTCAGGAATATAATCTTCCTCGGTCATGTAATCCCAAAGAGATTTCGATGTTTCGAACCTTTCTCCGGGTCCCCACTGGGGATACATGTTATGTCTGTGATAATACATCTCGTAGCCTGTCGCTATCATATTTAACGCTGCTATTGCGTTGGTCTCTATTACCTGGCTGCGCATACGGGATAGTAGTGCAAATGATATACCGGCAAGAATCGAGATTATCGCTGATACAGTTAGTAACTCGACCAGTGTGTAACCTGATATCCTTCGCCTTTGCAGACTTTTTCCGTATTTCTTTATCAAATTTAATATCCTCTGGTCTGGTTGAATTTTTACCTGTCTTCTTCATTAGGTACAACATAAACCGTTAGGCTCAAGAGACTCATTTCACCCATTTCCCTCGGAATTGCCGACGGGTAGCTCGTAAAAAACTTTCTTCCCTGGACCATTGCAAGGTGACGGTTCGCGATACTCCCCTCATAAGCGACCATCGCAATTGCATAAGTATGGTTAACACGGGTATTCTGGGGAGTACCGAAATCCGATGGAAAAATCGAGAACTGGTAACCTTTCGCCAAAAGATCCATCTGGTTGTGAGGGTATCCGGAATACTGGCTGGGAAGAAGCCCTTCCCGGTGGAACATATCCCATATCGCCTCAGCGTCGTGAAATCGATTGTCGATTGTAATTTCCCTGCTCGTCTGGAAGTTGGGATATTGCAAATCGTTCTGCGAATAGTAATTCTCGTACGCCAGCGACATCATGCGCAATGCCCTTAGTGCTTCAAGTTCAAAGACCTTGTCACGGCTCCTTCTTAAAAGGGCAACAGGGATCGTAGCCAGTATAACAATCAACGCAGTAACTATCAGCACTTCAATCAGTGAGTATCCCTTCTGCACTTTTTCCAATTTTCCTAATCGAAAATCCATGTGTAATTTCGGTAAAGTACTTACCTTGGTTCAAAACCAGCGCTGGCACTGTCGTAGATTAATGGTATCGCGTCGTCCATGATCGCATACGTTGAGAGGTTCAACTGGCGATTATCGGTTGGCCATGCGATCACCGAGTAACGCTGCGCAGATGAATATGTCACCATGTTGAGTGAATAGGAATCTATGAAAAACCATTTCCTTTCCCAGCCCGAGAACGCACTCGGCAGGTAATCATCGAGCGAAGTCCAGTTCGAGGTGTACTGGAAGTTATCGCGATAGTGCATCTCTTCGGCATCCGTGATACTTCTTAATGATTTAACACATGCCGCTTCGAGGGCGGTCCTCTTCGAACCCGCCAGCGATGGGATCGCTATGGCTGCCAGTATGCCTATGATACTTGCCACCACCAGTACCTCGATCAGGGTAAATCCCCTGTTGTTGTTTTCCTTCGACTTAAGGGATTTCATCATTACGTTTAACCTCCGCTTCCCGACAACTCGTGCCGGGTTACAGGTTTTATATATTTTAAAGCTCTCGTGTTTCTATTTTTTCCCGAAACCGAATCCTTCACTGCATCCGGACACCGCTACGGTTTAACCGGCAATGATAAATTCTGTTAAGAAGAAATCGGGATGATCGTCTGAATTTATTAAACTTCCATCGCTCATGACCGCGAATGTCCTCATGTGCCAGATCATATTTGCCCTGGGGTACGCGACAGCGGTAAATGCCTGACCCTCGTACGTGACAAATACACGGCATGAATACATGTTCGCGATCGGCGTGTCAAAAGGTGTGTCGAGATCGTCTGAGTTGTCGTAACCGGGATCGATAAGATCCCCTTCCTGTACCAATTGCCGCCAGGTACCGTACTGGTAGTATCGCTGGTAGTACATTATTTCGTTTTCGGCAATGTTTTTCACAGCCGCGATCGCCCGGGTTTCGAAAGCAACCCTCCGACCGCCTCGCATACTCACAACCGCCATGGTCGCGAGGATGCCGATAATTGTCGCAACCGTTAGCACCTCTACAAGTGTAAATCCCGACTCGCGATTGCGCTTAACTTTTTTCTTTTTGTAAAATTTAAACATCGTTTCCTGTTCCTCGCCCACTTATTTACAGATTTAATAAGGCGACCAGTTAGTCAGGGTGTTCGCGACCTGTACCGTGCCCCCGTCGGTAATTACAAACGTCTTCAGTCGGTGGTCGATAGGAATTGCATAGATTGTGTAACCGAGCGATGAATAATTCGTGATCGGTGGACGCGGGCCGCCCCTTCCGAAATGTATCCAGTAGAGTGAGTAATTCTTCGCGAAAACGTTGTATGCATCGTCCACCGAGTAGGCCCTGGGAAGGTAGGTGTTTGCCAGGGATGAGAAGCTGAGAGCGTACCGGCCGTTGTCGATCTGGTACATCTCCTCCGCCTGTGCAAGCGCTTTCAGAGCCTGGGCCGCCCCGGTCTCCATGGCCTTGTACCTGGCCATCGACATGCTTGAGATAGCCATGGTGGAAAGGATCGCGATCAGGGTCGCCACCAGCACCATTTCCATCAGCGTAAAACCGGCTTCAGACTTCTTTCCGGCCCTTCTCCTGGTCTGTTTTTTTATTCCTGTCAATTTCATTTTTTTACCTGCCCGGACCCAGTGGACCTTGTCAGTATTTTCTTGGTCTTCCAATTCCTGTAAATTTC
>DAOVJF010000510.1 GCA_030673355.1 Planctomycetota bacterium
CGATTGCAACAGCTGGCAGGACGGATTTATTTTTCTGTAAATTTGACTCATCCGGTGAATTGGAATGGGCAAAATCGTGGGGTGGGGTTGGAATGGATATTGCAAAGGGAATAACTACCGATGGTTCATCAAGGATATATGTCACAGGTGCTTTTAATGAGATAGTTGATTTCGATCCGGGACCGGAAGACAGTTTGCTCGGCGAAGCTGGCATTTCATCCCTATTCACTTCCATTTTTGATTTAGAAGGGAATTTAATCGACGTGCGCTCCTGGGAGGATAATGGATATTATATTGCGTTGGATGTGGAAGGGAACCAGTATATGGCAGGATATTTTTATGAGGAAATCGACCTTGATCCAGGTGAAGGTGAAGACCTTCATGTGTCCAATGGTGCTGGTGATGTTTTACTGTCCAAATTTGATCCGGAAGGTAAATTTCTTTGGGGACGAACCTGGGGTGGTCCTGAATTTGATGTGCCTTTTGCGATCAAGGTAAACGATGATGGGAAAGTATTTATTGTTGGAATTTTCGAAAGTACTGCCGATTTTAATGCTGGCGAGGGAATCGATACCCACACTTCAAAGGGGGACAGGGATGCATTTGTGACCTGTTATGATGCCGATGGGAACTACCATTGGACCTATACGTGGGGTGGCATTGGGGAAGTGTCACCGGAAAGTATCGCCGTTGATGGAACAGATTGGCTGTATATAACCGGGGAATTTGATGGCGGGATCGAATTCGATACTGCGGATGGAATTAAATTCCTGAAGTCAAATGAAAGAATAGACATATTCTTATTAAAACTTGGTTCCGATGGATCGTGGTGAATTGTCCTGGTTTAAAGTTGATATTCAACCGTCCCAGCCGCATATTCAAATTCCCCCATTTATAGTGCCTTCGATCCCAACTCCATGTTAATATAACCCTCCCATACGGAGCACATAAAAATGACAATAACAATCAAAAAACTACCCGAACTAAAAGAAACCTATTTCATAGATGAAGCCAAAGCGATCCCAACCGCGCACTGGGGAATTGTCCAGTCCGGCGCGGGATATCTCGGCCCTCATATGAATCGCCAGTCGGGCAGGGGAATTATGGCGGGATGGGCACTCACTGTCGAATGCCCGAACGACAACAACATGGCGTCCTTCGTAGCGCTCCAGTATATGCGGGACATCGCCACGCAGGGTCGATTTGTCATGGTGCTCGCGCCACCGTCCGACTCCAAGCCTACGGAAACCGCGATGTGGACATACGTTCATTCCTCGATGGGCTGGGAGGTTGGATTCACCGGCGCCGTGATCGCGGGTCACATGCGCGACGCGGACGAGATCATTGTAAAATTAAAAAATGAATTCAGCGTATTCTCGTATGGGGGCAACCCGGTACCGGCAGTGCGGGAACCTGCGGGGCAGATCGGTTTCCCTGTTAATATCAATGGCGTAACCATTAACACGGGAGACCTAATTATCGGGGATAACGATGGGGTGATCGTAATTCCAGGGAATGATGTAGAGAAAGCCATCGAGGCATGCAGGGAGGAGATTGTCGAGGAGGTCAATCTGCTGCAGCATGTACGGGAAGGCATGGGGGCTGTTGATGTCCTGAACCTTCGCGATGACCTTAAGGGGAAGGTAAATCTGGTTGAGTAACAAATGACGACTGATTTTACTAACCCAGACAAATTGTTGCTGAATCATAGTATATGGAAGCACCATTATCCTGACTAATCAGACCATCGTTCGTCCTTCGGTAAGGGAATATTATAGACCTCCGCAAGTTCACTCCACCATTCATACGCGTTATTAATCTGGTCCTTCCGTACCGGACGCGACCAGTACCAGTAACCAGAGATAATAATGGCGAAAATGTAGACAATTACCAGCAGGCAGAAAATGAAGTTCCTGATTCTGTTGAATAATCCTTTCCTTGGTTTATCCTTAACGCATAGAAGCGGTTCTGCAGTTTCAGTCAGGATTTCACCTGATGCCAGATCGTCATTCGTATTTTTAATCAAATCATTCATATTCATCGAGTTCTAATATTTGATAAAAAGAGCCATTAATGCTCGAATACACCTGGCTGAACCATTCTGATTCCAAATCTGCAAAAATATCGGCATCTGAATCTTTAGAGACATAAACGTAATCAGCCCCGGCTTCAGTAAGCCTGTTATACCATGTATCACCTGGTTCTTCCCACTCGATCCAGACAACGCGGTTTGTATAATAAGGATTCCAGAAGGCAAGGTCTTTTCTTAATGGCAGGTCATCCGCACATGCAAGAGTATTGCCAGTTTGATTCGCCAAATTCAAAGCGCTCGCGAAATCGGGATCATTCCATGAATTGAAATTAATATATCTGTCGCTTAATTGATATGCCTGGTTCCTTGAATTCGAAATCTCAGTCGTTGTC
>DAOVJF010000611.1 GCA_030673355.1 Planctomycetota bacterium
AATCCTTCAATTATCGAAGTTTATCCAGCAGCTACTCTGAAAGCCCTTACACAGGGATATGGACCAGGTCTGTATGATGAAAGCCTGAAGGATGAAATTGCACGCGAGAAAATTATTAACACACTGGCAGATCGTTTTAAAATCGAAATTGGTAATGACATGAAAAAGGAAATCATCAGTACTGGTAAACGAGACCATAGTATTGATGCTCTTGTTGCAGCAATAACATGCCTTATGTACAAGGGCTTAATTAATAATTGGAATTTACGCTATCCTGAATCTCATGAAGAAGTCCATGCAGCTAAACATGAAGGGTGGATATTTTTCCCTGTCAGAACGTAGTGATTTAGTACCATAAAATCCTTAAACCTCATACGCGAACAGCATGTTCATATTACATCCTCTAATTTAAAGGTTTTAATGACCAAAAAATAGATTAATCAGACACGCACTGCCGTGCTGTTCTACGGACGCGTTGTTGTTTCTCTTACTTGATTCCTGCCTGGGATTCTTTCTGTAACCCTTATTCCAGCACGTACACCAGCACATTCCTGCGTCCCCACCTCATCGCTTCGGCCCTCGTATCGAAGCACATATCTATCCTGTTTCCCTTGATCGCCCCGCCCGTATCGCATGCCAGCGCGTAACCGTAGCCCTCCACCCATAGCTCGGTCCCCAGAGGAATAACACTCGGATCGACAGCGCATACACCATGTCCGGCGATATGCCCTGTCGCGGTAAAGCCATCGGCGAAAGGCCAGCACGATCCGGGTCCGGGATCATATCCTGTCGCGTTCATCTCGAAAACATCCCGGTGGATCCCGCTTCCACCACGGCTTGCTAAAGCTGGAGCTGATCGAACCCCTACCCTCGCGACTCGTTCGACCGGCTCGGACACGACACGGCTGCCAAGCTCTATCCGGGCGGTTTCCTCTCCGTTCAGATAATAATAGCGGGTAATATCCTCCGCGATTCCAGGTGAACCCTCCGATACTTCCTCCATCCTTCCCCTTGGAAGCTCCGGATCGGCCTCGATCACCAGCGGAGGATCGATCTCATGCGACATTGTGACATCCACAACCTCGACATGCGACACCTCTACAAACATATCCCCGGCAAGTGGTGTACTCGGATGCGGGACGATCCTGTCGAGCGGTCCGATACTGATTCCCTCCTGTATCAGGAGATCGCAGACAGTATCTCCGGCCGACATGATCTCCTCGGCCGGCATACCGGCATGGGCAAGGTAAACTCTCTTCGCTTTATTATATGAAATCAGCAGACCTGGCCGAATCGGCGTCGATTCCGGTGGCTCCAGGTAGTCATGCGATTTTACAGTGATGTTTTTTGTCTCAAGAAACTCTTTAACGGTCGCGGTCTCGGTGAATATGGTCTCTTTCGACCCGTCGGTCTCAAATACCACACGCCTTTCAGGG
>DAOVJF010000446.1 GCA_030673355.1 Planctomycetota bacterium
AGCTATGACAGGGGGGATTCTTATTTTTTAGATATCGCGCCCTCTGATAATCGCGATATCTAGCAGGTTGTTATATCTCTGCACTTCACCTTATTTGTAAATCGCTTTGCCGTCTACTTTGAACCCGCACAACTTGAAGAACCGCACCGCTCGTCTGTTCATGCTGTTCAGGAAAAGAGTTCCATGTATCAGGCCGATCTCGCTGAATTTCTGCATGGATTTCCTGACGAGATGCTTGCCAATGCCCTGTTTCCTGTGGTTGGGCGTCACGGCTACCACATAGATCTGGCCGAAAACCGATGCGGGGGTCCTGGAAGACAGGATCATTCCAACAGGCTCATTGCCTTTTGTCACGATGAACGATGCGCCTGGAAGGAACCCATCGAGTTCAGTCCAGTCATTCACCATTTGCAGACATCCATTGTTTGTGTTTAATTCCGGATACACGGCAAGGTCTGTTGAATACATATACGCCTGTTTAAGGACAATTCCAAAGGCTCGCATTTTCTCAGCGGACCACTGCTCTATTTCATAACCTCCGGGAAGCGGTATGGGATCGTAGACAAGTCTCATATTTTTATACATTGTCAGCCGAAGAATTTTAAAGAGCGGTTTGCTGAACGGGTCAACTTTCAACTCGATTCTTACAGGTGTGTGTATTACTAGTGTGCTGGTCATCGTTATCCTCCTTTACGCTGTAGAGGAACTTACCTAATTAAAGGCACATTGGATTCCAAATCCTCCTTTAGCACTCAAAACTTTATTCGATTTTATATTTTTTGCAGAATTCCCCTTTAAAACAGGGCATTTGCGGAGATTTCTTTTAATTTTTAAATAATGTAAAATGTAAATCAGTGCTTACTGATAGATTAATCCCGAAAAATTATTACCATATACATACAAAATGCAACAGATCTTATTGCCCTCGTTGGCGCAACTTGCTACATTTGCATCATCTATAAATTCCAACCGGGCTGGCAGGTGAATTTCCTTATCTGACCCGGCTTAATGACTGTTCCTGTTAAAAAGTGAGATAATAATAGTAATGACCTGGTTATCCGATCCATTTGAATCCGAGCTTTACGCTTTCGAACCCGAACGATTCCTTGTCCCCCCGATGGAAGGTTTCCTCAGGCGGATTTTCGGCGCGCGCTGGGGGATGATTCTTGTCAGCGCACCCGAGCATATCGACATTGAGCAGGTCCTCGATTTCCTCGCCAACTACTCTCTTCAAAGCGCGTTCTATTCGGAAATCTCGACCGAGCCGGGGGACTTTTACAAACTGGAAAGGGATGAAAGGAAAATCAAGACCATCGACGAGGTTATTAATGAGGCCAGGGATTCAATCCACGGCGCCAAATTGCCGGACCCGCTGGACCTGGAAGATAGGTACGGGATTAACCACATTCCAAGAAATCCTGAAATCGTTTTCATCCACGAACTGTCTACTGATAACGTGCACGATGCGGTGGAGGCTTCATTGAATCAGCGTCTGGCTGTTGCCGGGATTCGTGCCGAGGGCAGCTTCCCCGCACTGCAGTTGTACCGGGAATATGTAAAAAGCGACCACCTCGCCGCCGCGAGCCTGATGGGAATCATCGGGCTTAACACTGTCGATAGAATCTGTCCAGAGTGCAAGGTTCGCGTTGAACATGAATTGAACACCATGGACCAGCTCATGGTGGGTAAACGCGCGGACAAATTTATCAGTTATGCCGGTGCGGGTTGCGAGTTTTGCAGGTCATCGGGCTATAAGGGTCAGATCCTGATTCATGAAGGATTCGAGTTGACTGAAAACCTTCGAAGCCGGCTTCTTGAGGGCACCACACCGCGTCAACTGAAAATGTATGCGAAGCAGGAGGGAATGAGTACACTTCTCGATGCGGCATGGGCAGTCGCGGAGGCGGGCGAGACTACGCTCGATGAGATCACGCGAATCGCCGAGGAAACCGATCCCGGCGGTACTGAACCCGTATCTCTTTAACATGAAAACCCGAAGACCAATTCTATTTGAAATTATTCTTCGGGGACACGTGCTTTTTTCCCTAATCACCACTTAGCATGATTCAACCCTGTAACTGGAGAAAAAAGACATGTCCCCGGGGTCGTCACTGTAAGGGGACAAATTGCATAAATCACGGGGACATCTCTTTTCGCCCGTCGAAAAGCAGGTGTCCCCGGGATCGTCCGTCCCCGGGGTCGTCACGAAATTATATAAATCACGGGGACATGCCGAATGGCGCTTTTTTAAGTGCTGGATATATGGTTGTCCCCGGTGTTGATAATCAACCGCTTCAGTCCATGTAAGCTAAATTCGAGCTGCGAATCCTCGAGTCAACCCCAATTTCCTTATCTTTACCCATACAAAATCGTATTAAATCTTACTTAGCATAATCCCGGTCCACTTGCGATATTAATCTGTGGCGCAATTGTGTCCACAGGTTGCTAATTATGGTTACTTTAACTCGACTGGATGGAAGCTCGGTTGTAATCAATGCCGAAATAATTGAAATGCTGGAATCGACTCCGGATACTATCATTACGCTTACAAATGGTAAGAAGTACCTGGTGAAGGAGCCATCGGAAGAGGTTGTTAAGAAGGTTATTGATTACCGCCAGATGATGCTTAAGAACCTGATATATTACCGAGAGGAGGCTGATTCATAATGGATATCGCCACCATCGTCGGATTTATAGCCGGTACGTGCCTGATTTTATGGGGCATGTCAAGTGGCGGGTCACTGATCATGTTTTTCAATATCCCATCTATCGCAATTGTTGTAGGTGGGGGACTATCAGCGGTCATGATCGGTTATCCCCTGGCCCATGTAATGGGAGCTATAAAAGTAGTTAAAAACGCTTTCATGACCAAGAGCAGCGAATCATTCAGCATTGTCGGGACAATAGTCTCATTTGCCGAGAAAGCACGGCGCGAGGGTCTTCTG
>DAOVJF010000355.1 GCA_030673355.1 Planctomycetota bacterium
AATACATCCCCCCATGATGGAAATTCCTAATACATCCCCACATGATGGAAATTCCTAATACATCCCCACATGATGGAAATTCCTAATACATCCCCCCATGATGGAAATTCCTAACACCTCCCCCCATGATGGAAATTCCTAACACCTCCCCCCCATGGGGGGGGATTAAGGGGGGGGTTTTTGATTATGCTTTCACCCATTTTGTTCCCGATTGAATTATCCTCTTCGATTCCGGCAGCACAATCATCATCAGATCCAGCGCGCTCATGTGCGACAGGAAATCGCCATGAAGCTGCGGGTATTTCGGATGGACGTATTCCTGGAAATAAACATCGATCCCGGCGTTTCTGAAAATTTCCAGATCCAGGTAATGCCTCGCCGCCGCGCCCGAGTAATATTCATTCGCTCCAGGCTTCCGGCAGATTTCGAGCAGCCTTTCCGATTTTTGACCTGTTATGTTTAATTCAGACGCGAGTTTGATTTCAGTCTCGATCCCGATTCGACTGTTCATCCATTTAATCAATGCTAGATCGAGTTCCCACAGATATTCCCAGTCGCGTTCGATTAATTCCCTGAACTCGGGGTACAGCGTATTAAAATACGGAGCCTGTTTATAAAAACCCTTGACAGTCCCGAGGTGCTTTTTTCGCCACGGACGTTCATTATCGATTTTCACATCCCTGATGATCTGCTCGTACTTACCTTTCTGAATGACCGGCACAGTCAGCCATACCGGTCCATCCGGGGTTTTCACGCGATTTCGATTTCTCCAGCCGCGACGGTCGTACTGCACATCGTCATAGAGCACAAAAAGGTCGACCGAATTTTCCTGGTCGAAAAAACCAAGCCATGGAAGGTATCCGGGCTGTAAGACTGCGATGCGCATAATTCAGGGATATTGATTAACCCCGTACGGTTCGTATTATACCCCAGCATCTCCTGCGAGGTTATTTTTTTATTTCCCTTGGAACCATAATTCTAAATCGTGTAGGATATTGACAGAACCAATGGCGGTTTTATTAATCTTAAGTGTGTGGGAATATCTTTGTTCAGAAAACCCGGAATAAAACAGGCAAGTAATAATCCATCGTGGGCGGTATTCGGTTACGCATATCGACGTATCTGGTCCGGATGGGCGATGTCGTTCTGGGAAATGTTGTTCTGGAGCGTGCTCGGCCTCTATTTCGGGTTCATGGTGTTTGATCTGGTTCCGTATAAGGTCGATTACTGGCTCTATCTTTCCGCGGCAGTGTTGATCCCCGGAATAATCCCGATTGTAGTCGGCGGTGCGATTTATAAATCCCACGTGAATGTCGGCACCGCGGACGCGTCGTTGAAAGCATTGCCGCTTAAACCTGTACAGGTGATCGGGTCGCGAATGCTTGCGGTCGCTCTTTCGTCGCTCCAGTATTTAATCCCTTTGATTTTGATATTAATTCTGGCGCAGGAGGAACTGCTTTCAATACCGCACCAGAGGAATCTCGCTGCACATGATCTTTACGGTGACAAGTTCCTGGATGGGGTCACGTTCAACCTTTACATTCACGGCCAGCTTGGCAAGGTTTTTCTCCTGGAGCCAATTCATCGCCACAACGATGTAAGCCTGCTTTTGTACCTGCTTGGATTTATACAGATTATTGGCTGGGTAACCTTTCCTTTAACATGGGGATTCCTCTGGGCGAGTTATTTCCAGCGGCGTGGCGGACTGTTCCTTCTTGCTTATATCGCATACTTCATTATTCCAGGCCTTATTTTTATGATCATGTTCGAAGAGCAACAATACCTGTTTGGACATTTCTTCACTGAATTCTGGGTTCAGGCCTATGCTATCGGGCTTGGCGGGGTGCTGATTTCGATTGTCCTGTTTTTCCTTGCATTGAGAACATGGGGGAGGCGAACAGGTTGATCAGGTTTAAGTACATAATTCCTGTTTTGTTTCTTGTAATCGGCCTGGCAACGTCGTGGTCCATTGTATCGGGCAGAAGGAGGGCTGTTGAGAGGATGTTGAACGACGCGGGCAGGGACCGTCTGCCGGTGATTGTTGTCGCGAATCAGACTGATACTGCAATCCAGTACATGATCTCCGCACCCGACCATGATCCTGTGAAATTAATGAGTAGTAAACCCAGCCTGTATCGCCCCCATATGTTTTTTACAGTCGATGGCATCGTCCATATACTAAAAGGGCAGACTTCTGTAAATACCGGGACCTCAGATCAAATCGAACTGCCTGAAATCCATATTATCGAAGGAGGAGAAATTTTAAATGATATATTTGCTGTTTATTCTGCATTTCATCTCCTCGAGGCTTTAATTGGAATGCAGACTGTCGTTACATTTAACCCGACTGGCTTCCAGATTGATGATTTTAAGACTGGCGAAACAACGTACCTGGAATTTGAAGACGATCCACCAGGTTACGATCCGAATGAAGGCCATTCGGACCTTGTCAGAATCATTATCAGTGAGGATAAGTCAGTGCTTGTTGGTTTTGAAGCCCAACGGGAAGGGAGGTATATCCTCTGGCGTTATGATATCGAAGATGGTATATGGACTGCTGTTATTAAACGGGAACAATTTAACACTTTCGGCATGAACCCGGATGGAAGTATAATTGGCTTAACATTCGGCAGACATGGGCCAATTGAGAATGTCTTCATCGATGGTTACACTGGCGAAACTCTCCATACGGTTTACGGTACTACTGATTTCATTATTGGAACCAGATGGATTGCATGCGTTGAAGCTGCGACGTTAAATCCCAGGGGTGTCATCCTCATCGACATGGGTAACCACTGGTACGAAAGGCGTATTACCTTTCCGGTTGACGATTTTGATAACTTCGCGATGTACGAACCTCCCGAAGGCGGGGTAGGGGAAATGCTGAGGATGAGGCGGGCAGGTCTGTAACTTGGCCATTCTGTCCTGTAACCTGGCCATACTGCCCTGTAACTTGGCCATTCTGGCCATGACCATCCGTCAAACGGGCATTCTGCCCGTTTCAAGCACAATGCATTTGCCGCCTTGTAAGATTCACATTCATTTGATAAAATTTGCACCCAATAAATTATCAGGTCTCTGAAGGGGACGTGATGACTAACGTACCTGCCCGTACAGTTGCGTTTATTTCAAATAAGGGGGGCGTGGGAAAAACCCACATTGCGATCAACCTTGCGCTCGAGTTCGCACGGGAAGGACGGCGTGTGCTCCTTATCGACACCGATCTCGGCAACGCCAACACCGATATCCGCCTTGGAATTCGGCCCTCCTCCACTCTCAATGATTTCTATGAAAAACGGGTTGATATTTTCGACTGTCTTATCCCGACGAAATATGGTTTCCACTTTCTCGCGGGCAAATCCGGTGAATTCAAACTGGCAAATCTCGGCCACCAGCAAAAAATCAGGCTTCTAAAGGGATTCGATCGTCTGGTAATGGATGGCGGGTACACCGATATTTTATTCGACCTTGGCGCCGGCATCGGATCGAGGGTGCTTGATTTCGCGCTTGTCTCGGATGAAATGGTCATTGTCGCTACCCCGCAGGACATTGTCGCCGCTTATGCCGCATTAAAAGCGTGCTGGATTCGCTACACCAGGTTGAGCGGCATGCACTATTTTAAAAATAAACAAATTTTCCTGTCCGGTGATGGAATAGGTATGCCCGGTAGGCAGCGTCTCAGGATTAATTTCGTCGTCAATATGGTCGAAAACCTTGAGGAAGGGAAACGCGTATATTTTCGAATCCTCGATGTCGCCAGGATGTTTTTCTACACAAAGGATGGCAAATCGCAGTTGCCGCTGAGGTACCT
>DAOVJF010000207.1 GCA_030673355.1 Planctomycetota bacterium
CTTCGCGCTGGTACAGACATCGTGCCACGTGCAGGAAGCCGTTTTTATTTCGTACCTCATTGGGCCTTACATAGTTTTTATCGCAGGCGGACAGGACGCGTTCCCGCGCGGAAGGGTCTGGGCGACAATTGGAAAACGATTCCTGCTGGCATTGGGGATTTTCATCCCTGCACTGCTCGTCGGCCTGGTGCAGAATCTTCCAACACTCGAATTCTACCTGCACTCTACCCGATTCGCGGGATTCGGCGAACAGCTTGTCGAGGCGACGGAACTTGAGATGAATTTCACCTGGATACAGTCGATGATGTTCGCGTTCCCGAGGCTGTTCGGAGATTACATCCTCGGCACCATGTTCCTCGAACATTATCTCCTGAACTACGCGTATATCGGGATCATAACTATCCTCACGGCGCCATTTGCAGCATGGGTTATTTCGAATCGCAGGCAGGTCTGGTTCTGGCGGGTTGTCATGGTGATCTTCTTCGCTGCGATAATCTGGAACGAGTTTTATTTCAACGTGCTTATCCATCTCCCGCTGTTTCGAATAAGCCTCCAGAAACCATTCAGCCCGTTTTTCTTCTCGGTTATCGTACTCGCCGGACACGGGTTCCAGGTCTTTCTGGATCCGAAACCGAAGGGTACGGATGAAAATAAGTGGCTCGCGAGAACTGCCGTCATTGTGTACGGCACCCTTTTGAGTTTCGGCGCGCTCTGGATTTACTCGATGTTTGGACCGACCGAGATGTTCACGGCAGATCAGATATATACACTTGGCCAGATGCTGATTGGTGTTATTTATGCGTCGCTTGTATGTTTCTTCATCGGGCTTGTATGGAAAAGGGTGAATCCGGCCGAAAATGAAAACGGTGTTGGTAAACCGCTCGACCGGTCAGGTTTATCAAGAATTATAACGATAGGCGCAATTGGAATACTGATAATAATCCTTATCGACATGTGGCCGATGAAGGCTCATTTCAACCCTTTCGTGGAAAAGAAAAACATGTATTTCGATACCGTCACGACTGAATTTCTCCAGGAACGGCTCGAATGGAATCCCGGCGACGATGACGGCCCGTACAGGTTCGGGCGTTCCTGGAAGGAAATCCTCCAGCCCAATACCGGAATGATGTACGGTCTCGACGATTTCGGAGGGTATGACTCCAACCTGATCGGCAATTACGGGAAATTGCTGACAACGGTCGATGAAACGATCCTGATGGGTGTCCACTTTATCGAGACTCCGAGGTATCGACAGGCATTCACATCGAATGTATGGAATATGCTCGGCGTAAAGTATGTACTGGCGCACAGGGGGCATTTCGGTCAGTTCGAACCGGTAGAGCGTTGGCAGCCGTTGTATTACGGTGAGGTGTTGATTTTAGAGAACCGCGACGCCCTTCCGAGAATGCACCTCGTGGATCAGTTTACATGGGCTGATCCTGACGAAGCGCTTGAGTTATCGTCGGAAATTGATCCCGCATCCGAAGCGGTGGTCTCAAGACATGGATCGGGTGAATTAATTGAGTTTGAGAGTAACGGTGAATCACCCGGAACAGTTGTCATAACTGAATATTTACCGGAGAAAGTGACCGCGAGCGTCACATGCGAACGTCCGGCGGCATTATTGTGTTTTTACGATTCATGGTTCCCGGGATGGGATGTGAAAGTGGATGGGATTTCGAAACCCCTGGAACAGGTGAATTACGCGTTTAAGGGCGTGTTTGTGGAGGAAGGGGATCATGTCGTGGTGTTTTCATACAGGCCGAGGTCGCTTGTGTATGGGATTATCGGAACAATCATAGGGATACTGTTGATGCTGCTGATTGCGAAGCCCTTGTCGAAGGCTGTAGGATGGCCTGGAAATTAGTTGCAACACGAATTAAATTAAATTGGTCACTGTCCCAAATGGATCCCAAAACCATTCTAAGGAGAAGACAGAATGCAAATCACGGTAACGCTGTTCACCCTTCTGGCATCCTTGGTAAGTTCGGTCATTCTCGCTGATATAATTGTTATTATGCACCTTGGGTGGATATTGTTTATGCTTGTGGGGTTTACGCTCACAATACACGGGGTCTTATACAGAAAGAAGAGTTTTTTTGACAGGTGGCTATTCAGAACGCTTCATGTGGCTGGTATAGTCTTTGTGTCTCTTATAGCTATTATTGGCAGGCAAATAAGAGCCATATGCCCCATAACAATATGGGAAAATGCCCTAAGGGCAAAATATGACCCGAGCTCAGCTTATTCGGGCGAGTTCATACCTCACTACGTTGAAAAGCTGGTTTATCCTGACATGGACCCATTAATAATAACTATAGGTACCGTGTTTATCGGTGTTTTCACTCTAGTTGTTTTTATAGTCAGGCCACCAGAGAAGATAAGAAGAATTTTGTTCAAAGCCCCTTAAATGTTTCAAGGGGCTTTTTGTTTCATCCAAAATCAATCTGACGGTATCAGGAATTTGTAGATGCGATCAGAATTTTCCTATAGGCATGAACCTCAAAATAATAATAAATATACTCATTTCCTCTCCTTTGAGGCAAAGGTTGAACCCGTTTTACAGTAAGGCAAAAACGAGTGCATGTCCCCTCTCCAACTACTCATTTAAGGTATAATGCCCGGACTCGATATGGCCCCGACCCGGACCGAAAATTCGACCGATTTTTCACCCCCCATCTCATGGCGGACCGATACGGCGGGCGTAATCGGAATCACCCTTATAGTAATAGTTCTCCTGTGGCCGGCACTCGATGGGTCGCACTCGCTTATGTCGGATTCCTGGAAGCTCAATTACCCGTGGGCAGTTGAAGGATCGCTTGAATCAACGGCATTTGAGGAGAATTTTCCCGAGAGTGCGATTGAACCCGGATCCAGGGATGAGCCGTATGTCCTCGCCTATGATATATACCTTGAAAATATCCCATGGTATAAATTCGCGCAGGAGGAGATACGGAGCGGACGGTACCCGCACTGGAATCCGTACTCATTCAACGGCGCACCGTTATATGCGAACCACCTGGTTCCTCTTACACATCCACCGCTGATTATCGCGCTGCTGATCTCGCCACTCTCCCAGGTTCATACTGTCGCGACATTCCTGACATGGTGGCTTGCTGGAATCGGGCTGTATTTCTACCTTCGATCGAAACGCCTTCAGCCTGTCGCAGGGATTGCATCGGCGGCAATTTATTTGACGATCGGTCATTTCATGCCGCTCGTTCCGTTCCAGATGGCCGGATTGATGTATTACCCGTGGCTCATGTGGGCATCGGATAATCTCGATCTGAAACCATCGTTCAGGACACTTTTACCGTTCACTCTCGTTCTCGGACTCCAACTGGCCGCCGGGCACCCGGCGTACGTCGCACCGTTCCTTTATATGATAATTCTTCACCGAATATTACTCTGGATCTTCAGGAGTAAGCCAAAATCATACTGGCTGCCGCGGCTTGGAATCCTGGCTGTAGCATTTGTACTTGGTTTCGCGATATCGGCCGTTCAGAATTATCCGACCTGGAATTTCCTCAAACTTTCAGCCCGGGACCTGAACGGGCAGACGGAACGAACACTATACAATCATTCCGATTCAGAGCAAATAATTCAGGCTGGCGACATTTCCCGGTCGGATAAGGAACCGATGAATGCAAAATTTTCTGTTCTGTTCGCACCTGTTTTCCAGAGGCAAATTGAGAAACAGCATCCGTACGTTGGAATCCCGCTGCTCATTCTCGCAATTCTGGGATTGATTTTAATAAGGCCTCCACCGGACCGTCGCGCCATGGGAATACTCCTGCTGTTATTTACAATCCTCGCGGCGCCTCCGGTGTTCAGAAGTATCGGGCAATTCATTCCAGGGCTGGGGATCTCTCCGTTCAATCCTTACGCTCCCGCACAGTTTCTGCTGGTAATACTTGCCGGGTACGGTATAAACGGTCTTTTTGAACGAGGGCAGGAAATTCCAAGTACCTGGCGGGTAGTAATTTCAGCGTGCACAATTCTTGGACTCTTTTTATTCGCGGTCCCATTTATACAGAACGCCCTTGTCGGTCCATCGACTCGATGGGCCCAGGATCAGGTGTTGCTTGGTTACCTGGTGCTTGTTACGGGTATCATCGCTATCCTTGCGCCACTGGCTGCGGTTCTCCATGGGAAAAAATCGAACGTAATTGGCGGATTGCTGATGCCATTAGCCATAACGGTTTTCGGTATACTCGGTCATTTCTACCAGTACCCTGTGTTCCAGCGAAATCCTGTAATGCCTGAGACTCAATCGATTGCAGCGTTGCCAACCACCAATATGTACAGGGTGATCCGTCATTCATCGAAACCCGCGGCTCATGCCGGAAGTATGGATAATCCACTGACATTCGGTGGGAACCTTCCAATGAGGGCTGGAATGCTCGATTCCCAGGGATATGACTCACTGGTGCTTCAAGACCAGTGGGATATGCTGAAGGAATTGGATCCGAACTCGCTCGCTTGGAACGGTCTGGCGCTGCCGGTGACTGATCCCGACGCGTTGAACTCGTCAATCCTTGATGCAATGGCGGTAAAATATATAATTTCCGATGATCCATCGCTCTCAGAATCACATCCCGACCTGACCCTTCTTCATTCAGGAGGATTTATGGTTTATGAGCGTGAACCCGCCAGCCCACGCTGGTATCTCACCGTCGATCCTTCAAACGGAAATCAGGTTAGTAGTGATTTAAATGCATACTCCCCAGGCCGTATATCAATAGTAAAGGAGATACCAACCAGGATTGAGTTTTCTGTTGATGCAGACACTGATTGCTGGATGGTCCTCTCAGATACATGGCATCCCCAGTGGGTTGCTGAAATGGATGGGGTGGAAGTGGAAATCCTGAAGGCAAACAATGCTTATCGGACTTTAAGGGTACCGCAGGGAGAACATATGCTTATTTTTAGATATTTCCCGAAAGATTTTCTCATCGGATTATTCATTTCAGTAACCATCCTGATTATCCTCATGTGCGGGGTGATATTGGAATTAATTCAGCACAGGCCGAATAGAGTTAATTTACCTGAATAAAAATAAATAATCATTAACCATCCACCAGGATTAGTGGTTTACAAGAGCGTGGAAATGTGGTAGTAAGTTAGTAAGGCCCAGAAGGTGCATTTATCGTTCCGGGTAGTTTATGTATTCTATTGTATAGATAAATCCGGGCTAGTACGGCTGGAGATTCAAGGCAATATCTATTCACGAAAATCTTGCCGGCTGCCGGTTAAGCGTTATTTAACCTGTTCCGGGGCAAGGTAGAAAATTATTAATGGGTAAGAACAAGAATAAACAGGCAGGTTATTCCCTGCTGGAGTTAATGTATGTTGTGAGCATAATCTCGCTGCTTGCTGCCATGCTCATTCCCCAGCTTCTTATCCAGAAAGACCGAATCATTGAGGCCCAGGCACAGAGACGTCTCAGGACCATTGGGTCAGTTATGGCGGACTTCGCTCTTAGCAGCGCGAGTGTCGGTTTCTTAGAGTTCCAGGACCTCAAAGATTCGGAAGTGATTCGTAATGACTTCAAACTGACATACTTCATACAAGATTA
>DAOVJF010000157.1 GCA_030673355.1 Planctomycetota bacterium
GCTACGATTTTCCGGTCTCCCGGCACAGGATATGATTACTGCTGAAAGGATATCACTCTTGTCCAATATAAATTTTCCTCAAATGGTTTAAAGTAAGGATTTCCCCTACGTGCCGTTAGCTTCCAGCTATCGGATAGCAAGTGCCGACCGCATCCTGCGGTTGGATTTTTCATGTGACGATCGCATCCAGTTTCCACCGAAAAACCAGCAAAACGTGCAGATCTCTACCCGGAAATCTCGATTTAACCGCAATCGGATTATCCTGGACAGTAGTGAAAGGATATCATTATGATAATGGATTGAATAACCTGCATATCCTATCATTATATTTGTCTCCTGATCCTCTCGAACGGATACCATGAGGCTTCGGATGTTTTTAATGAAGGATCGGTGATTAGCTTTAATATCCGGACGGTAAGCCGCGGTTGGATTTTTTATGCACCCCCCCAACACCCCCCTCATTCCCCCACTTCCTCTTTGACTTTCCCATAACCCCTTGATTATACTGCCATCAACCCTAACAACCAGAGGTCCCGTCGCATGGAAAAACCCTACAAGCGCCTCTATCGATCAAAAAAAGAAAAAATTCTGCTCGGATTAATGGCCGGACTTGGCGAATATTTCAGAATCGATCCAATCATCCTCAGAATTGCAATTGTCGCATTGCTGTTCCTCACCCAGGCCGGACTTGCGGTTCCCGTAATCTACTTAATCTTCGCCCTGTTAGTCCCCTACAATCCGGAGGGTACAAAATAATGTCCTCGGGTTTTGGCAGCAGGAATATTACAATTGTTCCGGTCAGACAAATCTCAGGGTTTGTCGCAATCGCATTCATGGCTTTTTTCCTGTTTGTACCAGAGACTGTTGCTTACAATCCGGAGTACGATGATTTCTCGCGGCTGTCGTGCCGACCTTTATCAATGGGGCAGGCTGGTACCGCATTGGCCGATGATCCATCCGCGATCTTTTTCAATCCGGCGGCCCTGGCAAATCAGCACAGGTTCGCTCTCATGCACAACCACAGCGCCCGGCATTTTCCATCCGACATCACACCCACCGAAGTCGATCAGCTCGATGGCGATACGCAGGCGATAATTGTTCCGCTCGGACCGAATATCACCCTGGGGATCGGATTCAATTTCGAGGGCGAGATGGGTTACGATTATCGTCCACTTACAGATCAGGTTGAATTTCCAATCGAACATTTTGCCGGAGTCGAGCGATTCGAAGGACTTGGATTCTCTCTTTCACCACTCACCCAGATCGGCGCGGCACGTCGAAGTTTCGTGCATCGATTGTCACAACCTGATTTGGGTTCATTCAGTGAAACCAACGGAGAGCGACTGTCAGACTGGACAAAGTATGGGGACGGTTACATTCTTGGTTTCAGGCAAAGGATATTCCCTGGATTAACTTATGCCGGTTCCAGCTCGAAAGTTGATTTTGATTACAACAACGGCAATAGCGGAAGAATCACCCGGGGTAACAGTGCATGGGAACTAAAACCTGCCGGATGGTTGACACTGGTCCGGGAGGAAGAA
This sequence comes from Planctomycetota bacterium, assembly GCA_030673355.1. GTDB lineage: Bacteria > JAJVIF01 > JAJVIF01 > JAPKYR01 > JAPKYR01 > JAPKYR01. The sequence goes on from DAOVJF010000157.1 coordinate 1,542, forward strand.
TATTCCAGGTTCAGGGAAAATAGGCCGACTGCAATTAATTCCGACACTTCAGCCCGAAAATCCATGTTCGGCATGGAATTAAACCTCGGCGGCCTTGCCAGACTTCGCTACGGCAACCTCAGTGGCAATGAAACCTGGGGCTTCGAATGGACCTTACCAAACCTGCGACTAATGTACACCGAAGCAACCAATTACCTCGACAGAGTTCTCGACGCCGGCATCGAGCGCATGAAAAACCTCCACTTCTACGGATTCATCCTGTATATCTAAATCCTGTAACATGCCCACTGTAACATGCCCACTGTAACACGCCCCCTGTAACATGTGCATTCTGCACACGCCCCCTGTAACATGTGCATTCTGCGCACGCCCCCTGTAACATGTGCATTCTGCGCATGATCCTCAGTCACATTTACATCCTGTAAATGGATTCTTTCCCCACCTTCCATTCAGGATATTATTACACAGGCACATCCATGCCGACCATTTGGAGGCATCACAATGGATCAACAACAGCAACCACGACCCTATCAGCTTTTTATGCTCGGACTTTGCATCTACGTCCTGCTCGCGCTCGCGGCCGATACATTCTTTAACCTTTCGGATGCAGCATCGCGCATCCTGTATTATGTCGATAACGCGATATGCTTTATTTTTATAGCGGATTTCTTCATCTGTCTTTCAAGGGCTAAAAATAAACTCGACTATCTTAAATGGGGATGGATCGACCTGATATCGAGCATACCGATGCTTTCCTACGCGAGGTGGGGCAGGCTGGTACGAATTTTCCGAATTTTAAGAGTTTTACGTGGTGTCAGGTCAGTTAAAATGCTGCTGATGTTTATGCTCGAAAAGAAAGCCCAGTCCGCATTCCTTACAGCGACATTTATCTCGATTATCCTGCTGGTATTTTCAAGTATCGCAATTCTCCAGTTTGAGGTTGTTCCCGAATCCAATATTACGACACCTCAGGATGCTGTATGGTGGGCGTTTGTTACGATCACTACTGTCGGTTACGGCGATAAAGTGGCAGTAACAATGGGCGGACGGATAATTTCGACAGTACTGATGACCGCGGGTGTAGGGTTATTCGGTACATTTACCGGATTTGTAGCGTCCTGGTTCCTTGATAACAAATGCGATGAAGTAGCCGAATTCAAAGCCGTGCGTAAAGAGCTTGCTGAAATAAAGGAACAACTCGCGAACCGGGCATGAATTGTTTATTATTTACGACTGCGCAATGTGAGTCACGCGCATAGAATTTAAATCTAATGCATATCCGAAAAGCTACAACTGATGATTTTGACGCCATCGTGCAGTTGGGTGGCAAGTTTAACTGTTCGAATCGGTGGTAGAATGTCTTAAAAGGGAAACTGACTTCGATGGAGGTCACCACGATAATGGAATTCACTTTCGACATCGCAAGAAATGAGGAGTGTTACACCCAGATCAGTGAAGCAGGGCGCTCCACTCAGGTGTCGCCTCTACAATCGCGAAGCGATTTTAGAGGTGAATCATCTTATGGTGACTTCCTACTAAATTCCATAAGCGTTAAGTGCCCTGTGGTTCCTCTATTTGTGCATTGATTTTAAACATGAAAAAAAATAAATACTTAATCTTGGGGATATTTTTTTCAGTACTCTGCGTACTACTCATCTTGATAGCAATATCCTTTAGTTCCGGATCAAAACAGAGCACGTCTGATCCGCCTTCATACGGTCCTTTGGAACCCTGGATTGCAACAGTCAGCGCACCTGATGTAAACGATTTTGGTGATGAGGGTTATTCAATTGCTGTTTATGACGATGGAAGTATTTATCTCTGCGGATATTTCGGTCGAAATTCCAGTTTTAATCCCCCTCACAGTGGTATAAATCCATTGGATGCTGGTATGTTTTTATCAAAATATTCTGTTGATGGTGTGATGGAATGGATTAAATTCTGGAATTTTGGCACATCGTATACAGCGTGGTATTATCTAACTTTGGATGTTGCTGGTAATATTTATATAGCAGGGAATTTTTATGGTGAGGTTGATTTTAGTACTAATGATCGTGAAATTATCCACACCTCAAATGGGGGACAAGATTGTTTTCTGATGAAATTATCAAATTCCGGTGACTGGATTTGGTCCAGAACCTGGGGTGGTGCCAGCGACACAAGCCAGTTTCCAGATGATTACATTTCTGGATTAATCTCATCTCCTTCTGGCGATATTGCAGTTATTGGCGCTGTTAGTACCCCTACAGTTTTTAGTGATAGAAACTCAACCTTTGATATTATCCCGACCGGAATGAGAACTTCGTATCTAATCATTTTTACGACTAATAGCGATATTGTCGGACATCATGTATTCGAGGTAACAATGTTTAATGACCTTCCAGATGTTACCTGTTCGGATCAAGGGAATTATTTTATAACCGGTACCTTCGCAGGCGTGATGGAATTAGATTGTCCTTCAGGACCAGATAGGATTTCGGCTCCATCCGAATCGCCTATATGCTTCGTTAGTAGATTGGACAAGCGAGGTAAAATGGATTGGTTACATCAAGGCTATGATTTCCAATTTTATGATCTCGTAGTTGATGATTCAGAGAGTGTTTACGTTTCAGGATCATATTTTAATAACGCTTCTCCAGATAATGGTGTATTTCTAAGAGCATTTGACCCAAATGGTAATATTGTATGGGAACGTCCATGGGGCATATCAAGACAACATAGCCTTATCAAAATGGACATCGACATTAATAATAACTTGGTTTTGGCAGGTCTGTATGTCGAACCATCTAACACGGTGACCGCAAACCGTGGATATGATATTTTCTTAAGAACTGTGACCAACGATGGTTTGACAACAAATACATTCACCTTCGGTGGACCTGAGCGTGATATTCTTAACGATTTAGTTGTAGACAACAGTAATAATATTTACCTGACAGGGAGTTTCACTGATAGTATTGAATTTCCACCAGAATTTGGGATTAAACCAATTACATTTGGAAATGGTCAGGATTGTTTTGCTGTACGAATTAATTTAAATGAATCAGGACAACAATGATCAAACAGGATTTCCCATATATGCGAGCCAGATCCGAGCGTCCTGATTAGTAATTAACTTGACTCCCGTAACGCAGGACGTCGGCCTTTATTAAGAAATTTTATCAATCCGTTCAAATACTGTACGCCCCCACTCTTGCTAAACTTCACGCCTTTCAGTAAACTAATTCCCTGGTTCGAAGCGGTCGGGTGTCCTGCCGTCGAACCCCAACTCCACCTGGAGCACATCTGTTAAACGACCCCTCCTTATCAAATCATTTAAGGAGTCGCTAAATGGCTAAAAAGATTTTGATTCTCGGCGCCGCCGGGAAGGATTTCCACACTTTCAATTGTGTTTTCCGCGGTAAACGTGACGAGTTCGAGGTGGTAGCATTTACCGCAACTCAAATACCCTGGATCGAAGATCGTATTTATCCCTCATCTCTTGCAGGTGACGGTTACCCCGACGGGATTCCCATCGAAGATGAGGACGATCTCGAAAAACTTGTAAAAGAGTTTGGAGTGGAGGAATGTGTTTTCGCCTACTCGGATGTTTCTTACGACTACCTCGATAAAATGCGTGTACGCTGCGAGGACGCGGGCGCGCAATTCAGGCTCTCTATCGCAGATGAGACCATGGTGCAGTCTTCCAAACCAGTCATTGCTATCTGTGCCGTACGAACCGGTTGCGGCAAAAGCCAGACCACCCGGCGTGTCCGCGACATCCTTCTCGGTATGGGGCTGAAAGTTGTCGCGATCCGTCACCCGATGCCGTACGGTAACCTCGCGAAACAGGCTGTACAGCGATACGGGACAATCGAAGATTTGAAAAAATATGAGTGTACGATCGAGGAAATGGAGGAATACGAGCCTCACATCATCAACGATACGGTTGTTTACTCCGGTGTCGATTACCACGCGATAATCAGGGAAGCTGAAAAAGAGGCCGATATTATCCTCTGGGACGGGGGTAATAACGATACGCCTTTCTACAAACCCGACCTGCACATCACACTCGTCGACCCCCACAGGCCCGGGCACGAACTCGATTACTATCCCGGAAAGGATAATTTCCAGATGGCTGACATCATCCTTTTCAACAAGATGGACTCGGCCGATCCCGAAAATGTAAAAATCATCGAGGGTAATATCAGAAACCACAATCCTGAAGCAGTTGTTGTTTATGCCAATTCACCTGCGATCGCCGAAGATCCCGAATTGATCAGCGGAAAACGCGCGTTGATCGTTGAGGATGGCCCTACCTGCACGCATGGAGGCATGAAATTCGGGGCAGGGACGGTTGCCGCTAAGGCTGCCGGTGTCGCTGAACTTGTCGATCCAAGGCCTTACCTTAAGGGAAGCCTGAAGGCAACATTCGAGGAGTACCCGGACATCGGAAAACTTCTTCCGGCGATGGGATATTCCGGTCAGCAGATTCAGGACCTTGAGGACACCATACATGCTGTTGACTGCGATGTTGTCGTGATTGGCACCCCGATCGACCTTCGAAGACTTGTAATTTTCAATAAACCAAGCGTCAGGGTCAATTACAGTCTCGAGGTTACGAGTGTGCCCGATCTCGCGAACCTGATCGGGCAAAAATTCCAGATGCCTGATTTGGACAGGTATGGTATCGACTGATAGTCATTAATTCTGGAGCCTTGTCGACGTTGCTGCAGTGCACTCCTTCACAGTCATGCCTCTGTTATCTGCTCATTTCCCATCCCCGGGTGCCGTTGACAAGCTCAGTGAGACATCTCCATCCCGCAAGCCTCGAAATCCTCCGTGTCGAACGTGCTTGTCGACGTACATCAATCCGGCATAGGGGACACGTGCTTTTTTCCCTAATCACCACTTATCATGATTCAACCCTGTAACTGGAGAAAAAAGACATGTCCCC
>DAOVJF010000011.1 GCA_030673355.1 Planctomycetota bacterium
CTACATACATTCTTTCAACAATACACCAGAAAAATTGTAGGAAAAATTAATCATTATTGGCCATCGAAAAAACGACAAGTGGTAGAACAACACGGCAGTGCGTCTCCCACCTTAAAACAATCCTTTCGACGCACTGCCATTCGACGCACTGCCGTGCTGTTCTACGGTTTTTTCATTTCTCACTTTAACCATAATCATCCGGAAACCTGTAAATTAATCCAGAATGGATAAAAATGGTTAATACCTGGTATAAAGGAAAAAAATCCAACAATAAAAAACCCGGCTGGGGGACAGCCGGGATTCACCAAAGTTTATAAAAGAGGAGGCGTCAGAACCCGGCGAATCGCGCAGATAACCGGGTTTGAACTCATGGATGGTCGCTTAGATAACAATCAGTTCAGCCTGGAGCGCTCCGGAGGCCGCAAGCGCCTGAAAGATCGCAACGATATCACTTGGGGTTGCGCCAAGCGCGTTCAGTGCCGCGACCAGATCGGCTGAAGTTATTCGAACGAATTGCGCAGGGGCTTCCTCAAGGATCAGCCCGGTCTCCGGAACCGCCAGTGGGAATCCTCCACTAAGGGGAGGGGGTTGCGAGACATCGAATCCCTGCGTGATCGTAATCGACAGGGCTCCGTGGGCAATCGCAACAGGAATGACCTGCACGCCGGATCCCATTACGATAGTGCCCGTGCGTTCATTGATAATTACTTTATTTGGGACATCAGGCCTGATTGTCAGGTTTTCTACCGCTGCTATAAACCTGACAATGTCGCCGTCATATTCTTCGGGGATCAACATGTTAATACTGGCGGCGTCCTGTGCTTCGACAGTGCGTATAGTTGGAAACGCGGTGACAATCGCGTCCCGTAAGCGAATGGCTGTGGTGAAATCAGGATTCTGAAGCACGAGTGTCAGGATGTTCTGCGGTGCCAGGGTGAAATTAACTTCCCGCTCGACATAAGCGCCGTTGGGAATTCGGGCGACCGTAAGGAAATTCGTCTGGCTCCTGGCACCGCCGCCGCCCGCACCGAATCCGGCAAGGCTTACCGGACCCTGCGCGACCGCGTATATTTCACCGTTCGCGGCGCGAAGCGGGGTCATGATCAGCACACCGCCCTGGAGGCTTTCGCAGTCGCCCATGGCGCTGACAGTGATATCGATCCGGTCACCTGCACGGGTAAAAGCTGGAAGGTCGGCGGTAATCATAACGGTCGCGAAATTATCGACCTTTATATCATCGGCTTCCGTTGGAATGCCGGCACGCTCGAGCATGTTGGCGATCGCCTGCGCGGTGAAATCGACCGATGATGAACTGTCACCGGTTCCGGCAAGGCCCGTGACCAGCCCGATTCCATATAACTGGTTGCCCCGTACTCCAAGTACCCTCGCGATATCCTTAACACGTACTTCAGGTGTACCGGAAAGGTATGTTTCAGGGAACGCCCAAAGGTCCTGGCTAAGGCTTGCAGCCGAAACATCGGCACCGGGCTCATCATCGAGTTCATCCTGCGCCAGTGATGAAACCGGGAGGATCATCAGGACAAAAACCAGGAGGACCCGCAGGATAATTTTTCCATATGTATTTTCAAACAATTTCATGTCAATCGAACTCAGAAGAAGAAATTAAATATTCTCGACAGGATGCCGTCGTGCTGACGGTCCGCGATAATTCCTTCGCTTTCGTAAATTATTTCCATTTCGGCAATCTGGTTGGACTGAACAGTGTTGTCGATTGTCAGGTCGGTTGGCTGTATAACACCTTTCAATCCAAGAGTCGCGGAATCCTCGGCAATTGAAATCTCCCTGGTCCCCTCGATGATGAGATTTCCATTCGGGAGAATATCAACAACCGTTGCTGTCAGACGGGTTGAAAAATTGCCCTGGGTCGTTACCCGTCCCTCGCCCTGGAATTCTTCCGATGGGGTAAAAGTTACGTCCTCCAGGGGGGATATTGTCTCAGGCAAATTGGTCAGAAACTGGAGGAAACCTTTTACGGAAATCTCCCCATCTGTATTCAGGCTCTTGTCAGTCTCAGTGGTTGCGCGGTTCGATGCCTGGGTTGATTCGGATATGATGATCGTAACCAGGTCGCCGATTTCATTCGCGATGTCGGCGGTGAACAGGTCGCAACCATCCACATCGAAAAGGCTGTCCGCCTGGACCGGAATTGTGAAGAGAATTCCGAACAGCAGTAAAAACGGGATAAAAAAATGTCTCATTGTTATTTCCTTTACTCCCCTTGATAGTTCTTACTTATCAAGGGTCTGGTCCAAATTTATTTCATCTATGTAAAACCAGTTATATTCTAGTTCAGTAAATGAATCGTAGCCCTCGACAGGCCGGTTACTTCGGCGGTTATAATCACGTTGGAATCAGGATTCCTTACGCGAATATCCTCCCCCAGGCTTCCCGAATCGAGTGCGATCCCGTTAAGAATGATATGTGCTGAACCAAGTGGGATAAATACGATCAGGGAGTCCCCACGCTGGACAAGGGTAGGGGGTTCGAGCATCCCATCGGTAAGGATTCGCCCCACCTGGATATTCATCCGTGCCGCCAGTCCGATAATTTCGTCCAACGATCCGTAAGTTTCGGATGATGGCAGCGTACGGATATCGACCGCGATTTCATCGACATCATTTTCGGTTATTACCTGGTCGCGCTCGATATCACCCGCGGACACAAATGTATTGACGGTAACTGTCATATAAGGAACCGGATCGAAAACCATGTAGAGTTCGCCGTCCACGTAAACCTCGACATTCACAGCGCCGATATCCCTCAGGCTGTTGGGGATTCGTTCCAGGACGCCTTCAACTTCTATTCGTCCTGCCCTGTAAAGGGAAATATCATCCGGGATGTGGTCGATTTCGACAATGCAATCCGCGTCGCTCCATGGGGAGTTCGTAAGGATTACGGTTTTTGCGGTCTCCATGAGCCATCCCATGTTGAGGGTCTGCGATTCGTTCGCGTAGGCCTGTGGCGCCGCTAAAAAGCAGATAATAAATACTGCTGTAAAAAATCTTGATATTGTCTGGACGTTCATTTCTGGTCAATGCCCGGAAATTATCCGGGCGGCTGGGATTTGAATCAGGAGCGAAGGGGTGGATGGATTTGATGTCTCTTATAATTTTGGTGACGTGGGCACGGTGGTGTCGAAACAGGTGGATTTGGTTTCGAATCATCCCGGCCTCATCGCCCGATTTTTCAAGCCACTCACCCCTTCGCCAATTGTCAGTTGTAGGTTACTGCTCTTGTTAGCCCTCCTCAACTGGTTTAACGAGCTAGATTATTTGAAATATTCAGAAGCTGGTCAGCCACATCGACAGCGCGGGAGTTGGTCTCAAACGCGCGCTGCGCGATAATCAGGTTAACCAGCTCTTCGACGATCGAAACGTTGCTCATTTCGATGAAGCCCTGGGCGATCTGTCCGTAGCCCTCTTCACCAGGAGTGCCGATCTGCGGGTTGCCGGATGCGTCCGTTTCCCGGTACAGGTTTTGTCCGATAGTCTGAAGTCCGGCAGGATTCTGGAAACGCACAAGTTGAATCTGCCCGACCTGGGTAAGGGTCACATCGCTGCCCAGAAGGGCGCTCACGGTACCGTCGGCCGCGACCTCAATGCCGATCGCGTCGTCGGGTATGGTGATTGGAGGCTCGATAAATAGCCCGTCCGCTGTAACAATATTGCCTTCCGAATCCAGCTTGAAAGTGCCGTCCCGAGTGTACGCGGGTGTACCGTCCGCAAGGGTAACCTGGAAGAAACCATCGCCTTGAATCATCAAATCCAGTGAATTACCTGTGGGTTGTGCCGCACCAAGGAGGAAAATTTTCTGTGTCGCTATCGGCCGTACACCGTGACCGACACGAAGGCTGGTCGGGACCTGCGAACCTGTCATGGTTGTCTGTCCCGCCCTCCGGAAAGTCTGGTACAGAAGGTCCTGGAAATTGAGACGGTCCCGTTTAAAACCGGGAGTGTTCGCGTTCGCGATATTGTTCGCGATCACGTCCGTGTTCATCTGCTGGGCCTGAAGCCCGGTCGCCGCCGTAAAAAGTGCTCGTATCATTCGTCTTTACTCCTACCCTGACCGTCCCGGTTAAATCCCTGCCGGGATGGTCATAAGGTAAAGAACCAGCAATATAAACCACATACACAAATCAGTTAACTCGTCCCGAAAGCGCTTGTGTTTCAGCATTTATCGGGTTACCTCCTTCAAGAGGTTATTAACTATTTACCCCCCTCATCAAACTCCCAACGACCCTGGTAAATATGGTTTATCTGCTAAGTAAATTTCAATCAAGTTAGCCCGGGAGACGTCCCATTTCTCCCGATACCTGGCTAAGGCTCTGGTTAAACATATCGACAGCTCTTGCCGCGGCTTCATAGGCACGTTGCGCGGTGATCAAACGAACAAGCGAATCAATCGCGTTCGCATTGCTGCTTTCTATCCGGCCCTGCTCCATCGTCGACTCCCGGGCATCGGACGGCAGCGGGAGCGCGGGGTCCTTCAATCGGAAATATGTGTAGCCTTCCTTCTCGATTACATTTAAATCATTAAATTCGACAAGGCTGATTTTTCCCTGGGGAATTCCGTCCGTGGTAACCTCTCCATCCGACCGGATAGAGATCGGGGCAGGTGATGAAATCCTGATTGGCTGTCCGTTGGTGCCGAGGACGAAATGCCCGGACAGGTTTACGATTTCACCGTCGGCATTAAGCTGGAAACTTCCGTTACGGGTGTAGCGAATTCCGTTCGGGGTTTCAATCTCGAAAAACCCGGATCCCTGGATATAGATGTCCAGTGGATTCCCTGTCTCACGCGGAGCGCCGGGGGAGAAATCGATGAACTCGGATTCTCCGACAGGTCCGCCAAGGTTCATAATGCCAATCCGTGGGGGCCTTACAACCGCTCCAATGCTGGTGTTGTCATTGGCCTCGAGACGGCTCAGAAGCATGTCGCCGAACGTAGTGGTGGTCAGTCGGTCGCGCTTGAAGCCGTCGGTCGTGACATTGGCGATATTGTTAGCCGTGACTTCGACCTCATGCGCCCGATAGACCATCGCGTTCGCTGCTGAGTATAAACCTCGTAACATAATTAGCACCGTACAGGGGGAGTAAACCCAAGTACTAAGCTATTTATCGGAAGGAATGGTGGGGTCTAAATAAGGGAATCGGTCTAAAAGGAGTAAAAAACTAGCTAGTGCTGGTGTCGCCTCCACAATCGCTCCGCGATTTTAGAGGTGTATGATCTTAGGGTGACTTTACAAAAAAATCCCAAAAATTTTGATAATTATGTCAGATTTCCAGCTTCCCAATCGTTATACAATTACAATGAAACCCAAAACTCAGAGAATGGAATACCTTCATTTCAACACACCTGGTACTCCCCATGGACTTACATTCTCGTGTTTTAAGAATCGAAATTTCCTAAATTACAAGCGTACACGAGGGTACCTGGTAAATGCACTCGAAAACTCAAGAAAGAAATATAACTTCGATATCTGGGCCTATGTAATCATGCCTGATCACGTGCATCTTCTAGTATTCCCTAAGAATGCAGATTATTCAATTTCCAAAATTCTGAAATCAATAAAACTCCCGGTAGCCAAACATACTTTACAATGGATAAGGGTAAACAAACCCGAGAACTTAAGATTATTCGCAACAGGTGAAAAACATCATCCCTATAGATTCTGGAAGGATGGTGGTGGTTACGACAGAAATATCAGGGATCAAAATGAACTGAATAGATTTGTTAATTATGTGCATGACAATCCTGTCAGGAGGGGGTTAGTAGAGCAATCGATACAGTGGTATTGGTCAAGTGCGAGTGAATGGTTGTGTGATATTAAGGGTCCTGTCGGGATTGATAGAGAATCGTTTCCGGTATTATGAGTGAATATGTTTGGGAATTAGTAGGGGAGTCACCATAAGCAGATGCACCTCTAAGCTTCACTGCGCTCCGCTCCGTTCAGCGTAGAGGCGGCACCGTAATTTTTTAGGTATTTAAAACATGGGATATGACCGGTGCCGCCTCCACAATCACCAAGTCTGGTGTCGCCTTCGCAATCACCAAGTCCGGTGTCGCCTCCACAATCGCTCCGCGATTTTGGAGGTGCTTGATCTTATGGTGATTTTATTTATTCTACTTAAACCAGGATTCACCATAAGCAGATGCACCTCTAAGCTTCACTGCGCTCCGCTCCGTTCAGCGTAGAGGCGGCACCGTAATTTTTTTCAGTATTTACAACCCCGGTCTATTTTTTTCTACTACAAATAAAAACCACCATAGTAAGGAATTATGGTGGTTCAGAAGTCTGATTGATAATAAGTTTTTGAATAATTCATTTAAGCAGTCACGATGATCACAATTTCAACCGAAGCCGAGCCGCCTTTACCGTCTTCAACATCTACAGTGATTATGCAGTTTCCGGCTTCCGACGGCGCACGCCATTGCGCGACATTCTGATCTACAGAATTAAACGCCCCTTTATCAGCCTGCCAGTCGTAGGTGAGAGTGTCCCCGTCCGGATCGCTGACGATCAATGTGATCAAAACGAGCGTATCCGGTGCCACCGGATTGCCGGGATCGAGATCCCAGCTCTGGATAACCGGATCGTGGTTTTCGAGTGCCTGGATAGGAATAGTTGTGGACGTGTTCCCGCCATCCTGGTCGGTTACCAGGACTGTCAACTGGAAATTCCCAGCGATCGGGCTCAGCCATCGGGCTTCCCCTTCACCCTTGAATGAGAAATACCCGCCGGTAACCTGCCAGTCCCATTCGAGCGGATAGTTCCCGTCAGGATCGGACGCCTCGACCGTAATCGTGATCTCCTCGTTGATATAGGGGCTTGTATTACTCACATCGATTTCCGAAATTACAGGTTGCTTGTTTGTATCAACAAGGACTGAAACATGGCCGAGAGACGGCGATGAGTAGCGGTCGCCGATAATTACATCGAAAGTGTATTTTCCGGGAGTGTCAGGTGCAACCCATACGCACGGGTTCTCGTTGTAGACGATAAAGAATTCATTGGCGTTCAGAAGCTCGGACACCAGCCCGTCGCGTTTAACCGCCCACGCGAACGAGTACCAGCCGGGATCGGGATCGTCACCCGCGTCGGGGTCGGTGTAGCTCACCTCGATCGCGACAATGCTTCCCGGTTCGACCTGGAGTATGTCGGCGGGTATTATTTCCGCCCCGTCAACAGTGAATGAGTAACTGTTGATTACGACCGGTTTGTTGTTGTCCTTGGCGGATTTGTTACAGCCTGCTGCGGTAATTATCAGCATGAGAATTATTATCGTTGCTGTAAAAAGTTTAAGGTCTGTCTTGTGCATGGCTTTAACCCTCTCCAGGATTTGATAAATTGTCAGAAAGCTTCAAAAACAAATGCATACAGGTCTATTATTCCGAATCATCTGAATCCGGGGGCTGTGTGAAGAGGTCGTACGGTTCGAAAGCAGGTTGATCATCGAGCCAGCGAATGGTTTCAGCAATCCCGGTGAGAAGGGGATTGCTTCTCGTGAATGATAAGTAATTGATCGAATGCCATGCCAGTTCCGGCTCATCGAAACCTTCACCGGCAATCGGGAAAGCCGGAACGAGAAGTCGCCTGCCGGCATGTATATCACCGATATCGAGATTGTTCTGATGTCGCAGGTACGCGATCAGGAAGGCCTCGGCATGGTAACGTGCCGAGGCCGCATCCATGTCATCGGGAAGTTCCATACCGGACATCATGCGAAGATTATCAACAAGGCTTAACTTGCGGATGATCTGAAGCAGTGTGAGCATGACCGGATCGTTCGATGAATATGGGATTATCTGGTCGACCGGTAAATCGGGTTCTCCGGTAGCGATATTTATCCCGCGTACATCAATCTGCTTAATAAGATATTCACCGGGGAATATTGCATTGTCCAGGTTGTCAAGAACGCTTGATCCCGGAGGCAGAAGATATGGATCGGCAATATTGTACGGGTTCGGGATGTCGTCGTTATAATCCCTGGGTTCCATTTCCTCGGCAACATGGGGGGTAATAACGATAATGATCTCGGTGCGGTCCCTGATCTCACGTGTCCTTCTGAAGAGTGAACCGATCAATGGCAGGTCTCCAAGGAGCGGGACTTTGTAAGTGCGTGTTTCCATCTCAGTGGAGATCAAACCTCCAAGGATCAAAGACTGGTGGTTGGGAATTCTTACGGTAGTTGAAACTTCACGGGTATTCAGCTCAGGCGCCATAAGACTTAATTCACTAACCACGTTATTGAGAGTTTCCACGTTGGAAACCACGGCGTTGACCTGCATCTGCACTTCTTCGCCGGCCCTGCCGATCCGGGGTTTAATGTTCAACGTAATACCCACGGGCACGAAGCTTATAGTGAAATTACTGCGTTCATCCGCACCAATGGTTTCCTCAACTACCGGAACCTGACGTCCGATGGTAATAATCGCCTGCCTGCCGTCGACCGTAACCACTTTCGGCCTTGCGCGGACTGTGGCTCGCCCGTCGAGGATCAGGGCTGCCAGGGCCGATGAAAAACTCCCCTGGGGTTCACCGGAATCATCGTACGTGAAGAAATTACCGCCGGGATTCGAGGATCCGCCTTCGCCTGGGAATACCGGGTTGACCGATCCTGAAAGAATGTCATCGTCTCCGGATATCGATCTCAGGCCGAGGTCGGATAAATCATCGACGTTCAACTCGATTATCTGGGCTTCAATAAGGACCTGCCGGGCAGGGACATCAATGAGTGATATGTATGTCTCAACAGAAGCGATCTCCGATGGAGTTCCAAAAACTATGAGTTTGTTTATGTCGGTGGTCGCTACCGGATCAGTGAACGAGAGAACCGTAAACTGGTTGCCCCGAATTCCTGATGAAACGCCATCTGAAAAGCGGGATGACAATTCAGCATTAGTAGAGTCGACCTGCGGTGCCGCGTAGATGATGGGGCCGTATCCGGATTGTAGCGCGTCGATTGCGCTCTGGTCCGTTCCGTCGGATGTGTAAACGGCATTGTATCCCGCCGCTTTAAGGCTGTTGATAGCTTCGTCAACCTGCATGTAGTAAATGTTGATGACTTCGAAAGAACGTGCCATGACCGGTTGATCGATGGTCTGTACGATTTCTTTGACTGAATTTATCAATCCCTGTTCGTTTGTCGTTGCCCTTATGTAGATCGTGTAACCCCGGTAGCCGAGAGGTTGCTCGATAAACGCCTGGGTAATGGTATCCATGCTTGGCGTATAGAAGGTAATCTGGCTGGCGCCACTCGCGTTCTTGGCATAGACAATGAAATTGTCCGCGGATGGCTCAAGCTTAACCATCCCGATAAAATTATTCATAATCTCATCGAGTTTCACCGCGAATTCGCCCGGAGAAAGGTTGTGGATGGTCATGTTATCTATCAATTCCGGCGGGGGAGGAGCGGGAGGGGAGGGGGGCGGATCGATTGTCCTGAGGATTTCCTTAGCGATATCGATCAGTTCCCTCGGTCCCTGGATTACTATTTTATCCGGCACCGATGCCAGCGTGGTGATAACAAGGTCATCCCTTTCGAGCCCTATCAACTCAAGGTTGGAATACAATTGGAGAATTGCTTCTTCCTGGCTGAGGTTGTAAATTGGGACAAATTCCATGTCCCGTGCTATTTCTTCCTGGGTGTTACCTGCTGGTCCGATAGTTACTAAAAAAAATAAACATACGGCCAATATGCGCCATAAACGAACGGCTTTAAATTGCATGGCCATTGCTCCTTGCCGTTTATTACTGATAGGGTAATCGTGGTTGCTATTATACCCCCGGCCATCTAATAATATCATCGTGAGTCACGGTTCCTTGAACTATTTAATTTAATATAATGCAATTTTTTGACCCTTTTTTTAAAAATGCTAGAATCAGACCGATGAAACAAGGAAATAATGCCGACGATCGACTTGAACCACCCCAGAAGGCCGGGTATGGTCCGATTCTTTATCTCGCGCGCCACGGTCAGACCGATTATAACCTCAACCGGATATTCCAGGGATCGAGTGATATTCCCCTGAATGACACAGGGCGCCGCCAGGCCATTGTCCTGAGAGACACACTGATCGATGTTCCACTGACGCGCGCATATATTTCACCTTTAGAAAGGGCCCGTGAAACAGCAGCCACAATTCTTAAAGACCGAATTGTCCCCGAAAAGGTTGAATTACGATTGAAAGAACTTGATTTTGGTGACTGGGAAGGGACGCCTGAGGCCGAGGTTAAGGAAAAATGGATGGAAGATTACATGGATTACAGGAACGACATGGCAAATTTTCATCCCCGGAACGGCGAAGCGGCGGTCGACACTCAAAAACGGTCGGGTGAGTGGTGGGATGAGATTTCGAAAGAGTTCCCGTCACCCGATGAACATATTCTCGTGGTCTCCCACCAGTCGCTGAATGCGGTACTTGCATGTTACGTGGTGGGAATCGCGCTTGAGAGGGCATGGGAGAATTTCAAGAGCAAACCGGGAGAGGTGATCAGGATAGTACCGTCGCCGATAGCGCATGTGAGCAAGTTGATGCCGGATGTTGATTAGGGATAAAGTAAATTAAACAGGTTGGTGTTGGGAGTATTTATTTTTCAAAAAGCCCCCCCTCCTTGACAGTCATTACTGGACATTCGGCGAAATTATCGGAAAGGCATACAGCATCGGCAATAATTTCCATCCTCCCATTGTGTAACATGCACATTCCTGTGCATGATCCCTTGACAAACGATGTACTATCCTGTAACTTTTTGTTAGCTCAACAATAGGAGGTCAATTATGCACCGCACAATCTCAATTTCGTTCACTTTACTTTTCTGCTTCCTGATATCGCTCATCTCATGTGGCGGCAGCACAAATATTCCCAACCTTCCACTCGACGAAAATACCGACCGCTTTACCTTCGCCGCATCCGATAAAACCCGCGACCAGTCACCCGCCGTGCCGGAATCCGAGCTCGATGCCCTTGCGGACGGCAACACCGAATTCGCCTGCGACCTTTACCGGGAACTCAAAAGCGGCGACGGCAACATCTTTTTCTCACCGTTCAGTATCTCGCAGGCGCTCGCGATGACCTGGATCGGAGCGCGCGGCAATACCGAAACCCAGATCGCCGACACAATGCATTTCACCCTCCCGCAAAACAAACTCCATCCGGCTTTCAACAAGCTGGATATCGAACTCCAGAGTCGCGGCGAGGGCGCTATGGGGAAGGACTCCGAACCATTCCGGCTCAACATCGCGAACTCGACCTGGGGACAGGACGGCTGGTCCTGGCTGCCCGCGTTCCTCGATACGCTCGCGGTCAACTACGGCGCCGGAATGCGTCTCGTCGATTTCATGACCCGGCCCGACGAATGCCGGATCATCATCAACGACTGGGTTGAGGATCGAACCGAGGGGAGAATTATCGACCTTCTTCCGGAGGGAATAATCACTCCCGACACCACCCTGGTTCTCGTAAACGCGATATATTTTAACGCCGCCTGGTTTGAGCCGTTCGAGGAGGAGAACACTTACACAGGCGCATTCACTCTTCTTGATCACTCAGAAATTCATGTGCCGCTCATGGAACAGGGGCGATCGCACCGCTACTCGGACGGCGATGGTTTCAAGGCGGTCGAGATTATGTACGACGGCCGGGAATTATCAATGCTGATCCTGCTCCCGGAAATCGACCGCTTCGATGAGATCGAATCGAATCTCGATGCCGCCATGATTAACGGAATTATCGATGACCTCGGCGAAAGACACGTATCCCTGATACTGCCGAAGTTCGAGTTCGATTCAAAATTCAGCCTCAAGGATACACTTTATGACATGGGAATGACCGACGCGTTCGAGGGCGGTGCCGCGGATTTCTCCGGCATGGACGGATCGCGGATGCTTTTCATTTCGGAGGTCCTTCACAAGGCGTTTGTGTCGGTTGATGAGGCGGGTACCGAAGCCGCCGCGGCGACCGCGGTAATCATGCCAAGAGAGTCGATTCCTGAACCGGCTGAATTCCATGCGGACCATCCGTTCATCTTCTTCATCCGCGACAACCTGACCGGCGCGACTCTGTTCATCGGACGGGTGCTCGATCCGACAGCTTAGACCAATCCTGTTAATTAAATATTGATTCGAGATCAGGGGCACCATCTTTTTGCCGGTCATAATCTCGAAGCATCCTGATCGCGTACCGTTGACAAGCTTGTATATACACCAAAGTAAATAAAAGGTGAAGCGGTTAGGTTAAGCTATATGCCTGGCGGATACATGGTTACTCTATGACCGGGAACCGTAAGTCCTGCCCGTGCACGCCTTGAAAATCTTCGGGTCGAACGTGCTTGCCGACGTACATCAATGTTAAATATGTCCAATCAATTTTTGTTTAATGGTATTGGTCTAAATTAATCCGCAGTGGTTAAAAATGGTTAATACATGGTTTTTAAACGCGATTAGTGGTAGCGATACGGTTATCACATCCACAGCGTTTTGGAGATCGTCCAGCCTCCAAGGATAATCGTGAGAAATGCAATCGCCATAACAAGCCATTTCTGGTGTACCTGCCTGACCGTATATGCGCAGAACGGGATGCTGCAAATGGCGCCGGTCACAAGCGCGAGTGCCATTGACAGGTCAGTGAATTTCCCGAATATGATGAAGAGAATAACTCCCACAAGGCAGGTGAGTCCTTCCGCAAGCGAGGTGATTCCTATTGCGGGTTTCCCCGGCACCCCGCTCATTAGTTGCCCACCCATTATCAGTGGTCCGTATCCACCACCGGATATCGCCTTGTTGAAGCTTGCCACCAGCCCGAGTCCCAGGATTTTGCCCCATGAGAATCGGAACTGGCGTCCGCGGGTTGCTAGGATGATAATTCCAATGGCAAGAACGATCGAACCGATAAAGAGTTTCAAAGCCTCCGGGCTTATATTGACAGCTATATTGACGCCAATCAATGCTCCCACCATGCTGCAGGCGCCAAGTATCAGCGCGATTTTCAGGTGGATTGATTTTCTTGACAGGTCGATATTGCCCGCTTCCCTGTGTGATACCGCGGCGGAAAGGCCGGTTATCAGTTCGGAAACCAGAATTGCCGGGACTACAAGCAGCGGCTCGTATCCAAACAGGAGAAGGACTGGTGTGAGTGTGGTTCCATAACCCATGCCCAGTGTGGAGTCTGCATACTCACATACCAGGGCGACCAGGGCGATCAGGAAAAATGTCCCGCTCCACAATACAACTTCCGGTGCCTCAGGCTTGAGTCCGAATTTCTGAATACTGTAAATCGTGATGAATGCCAGTACAATTGTGACGGCCCAGACTGTTAGCAGCTTTCTCAGCACTCCGAAACGTACCGAATACCAGAAGCGCACATGCAGAGGTATGTGCTCTGGAGTGACGGTTTGCGTTGGATCTTTGCCGGTTGTCATTACTATTACCCCTTGTTCAAAGACAGGTTAATACCAGTATTTGTGATTTTTTTCCCCTTGGGATTCTTTTTCGTGCTCCGTTTAAATAATCACGACTTTATAGGTCGTATATTGTCAGAAAAAAAGAGCTCAGCCTTGCATTGGTATGTTTTCCATGTGTTTATTTCTTAAGAACCTCACTGGTCGAAACCGGTTTCACCTCGACCAGGGACGCAAAAGTTGTCCGGTCCATAATTTCAGCGGTGGTATTGCGGATCTCAAGGAGCACCCTCCTGAACCTGCATACCGGCTCCTGGGTGCATTTCTTATAATCAGTAACCGACACGCATGGAATCGGTGCAAGGATCCCGTCGAAGTGCCGTACGATCTGCCCCATGGTGATCTTTTCAGGGTTTTTTGCCAGGATGTATCCGCCGTTGCGACCAGGGACGCTGTCGACACATTTCTGGCTTTTAAGGTCCAGAAGTATATGCTCAAGAAAACGCCTGGGTGCATCGTTGCGTCGGGCAAGCTCCCTTATAGGAATTGGACCGCGCCCGTAATGCTCGGTGAGCGTTACGAGTATCCTGAGAGCGTAATCTGATTTCCTGGATATTTTCATTATTGTTCGAAGTCAGATAAATAAAGTCGACCATTCCAGTCGTAATATTAGCATATTTTCAGCTCTTGTCAATAGCACTTGAAAATAGCTGACACTTGAGCTCCCAGCAGATTAGTTTGTTGAGTTTTTTTGAAATTCTATAAAAGGAACAACTGTAAAGCGCGGGAGTTTACAGTAAGTTTTGGATGGCAAAATAAAAATCACTGCGGTGTCGGGGTGAAAGTAAAATAAGGCACCCCTGTATTTTTATAGCCGCATTATTTTCTCAACTGAATTTCTCCGCGACACTCTTACCCTGGCAGAACAACAATAGATAATCACGTCCGCCGGCCTTCGAGTCGGTGCCGCTCATGTTGAAACCGCCGAACGGCTGGACATCCACAAGCGCGCCGGTGCATTTCCGGTTGAAATACAGGTTCCCGACATGCAGTTCCTGACGTGCCTCTTCGATATGCTCGCGATTACTTGAAATCAATGCGCCGGTAAGGCCGTAAATGGTGTTGTTCGCGATCTCGATAATGTGATTGAAATTCCGCGCCTTGATAAACGCCACCACCGGTCCGAAAATTTCCTCCTGCGCGAGACGTGCTTTCGGCTTGATGTCGGCGAATATTGTGTTTTCGATCTGGTAACCTTTCGCGCCCTTAGCTTTTTTACCGCCGCACATCAATTTGCCTTCCTTCCTGCCGATCGCGATGTAGGCCATGATCTTGTTGTACGCGGCCTCATCGATCACGCCGCCGTTGTGTATCCCGTACTCGACAGGATTCCCGACCTTGAGCGGTTTAGTTAATTCTACAGCACGCTTGAGGACGGCATCGTAGACGTTCTTATGCACTATCGCGCGGCTTCCGGCGGAACATTTCTGCCCCTGTAATCCGAAAGCGCTCTGCACTATGCTCTGCGCGGCGAGTTCGACATCGCATTCACCGTCGACCGCAACAAAGTCCTTGCCGCCCATTTCGAGGATGACCCTCTTGATCCAGATCTGGCCGTCGACGAATTTCGCGGCTTCCTCGTTGATCTGCTTTCCGACTTCCATCGATCCGGTAAATACGATAAATCGGGTTTTCGGGTGCTTGACGAGATAATCCCCGACCGAGCTTCCGGGTCCGGGGAGATAATTTATGACGCCTTTCGGGATGTCACACTCTTCGCAGATTTCGAAATATTTCGCGGCGATCACGGGCGCGGTCGATGCGGGTTTCAG
>DAOVJF010000382.1 GCA_030673355.1 Planctomycetota bacterium
CACATGTGCATCCTGTAACTTGCGCATCCTGCGCATGATTTTCCGTCACATGTGCATCCTGTAACTTGCGCATCCTGCGCATGATTTTCCGTCACAAGTGCATCCTGTAACTTGCGCATCCTGCGCATGATTTTCCGTCACATGTGCTTCCTGTAACTTGCGCATTCTGCGCATGATTTTCCGTCACATGTGCTTCCAGCGCATGTGCAAAAGTCGATCTTTTCCACACTCTCATGTATCATACTAACCATAAGTAAATACCCTTTGGAGTGATCTGCCGATGAGGTTTCATCACCTTTTACTTTTCGTGTTACTGGCAACTGCAATCTGGTCCCTGGCAGCATATGCCCAGGATTCATCTGAAGAGGAAACTCTCGAACTCCTCCCGCCAACTTTCGTATGCGAGAATTTAGGATTCGGGGTCGCGCTTCCGGACGGTTTTATCGCGTATGAAACCGAGGATGAGGATGGCCGGTACTACCTGAATATTATCGGCGAGTACGATCAGGCGACTTCAATAATCTCCGCGGAAGAACTTCCTGAGGATATCATTGATCTAGCGGGTTTCTGGCAGCTCATGAAGGATCGCGATCCGTTAATGGCCAGTAATATCACCTATGAAAAAGTCGACTCGATTGCCGATTCCGGCGCTGTTCTGTCCAGGGTTGAGATGATTGAAGGCAATGAATATATCCTCGCGATCACCTGGGTATTCGTCCATGATGGCTATGGCTACACATTGTCCGGATATCCTCCGCAGGGTGGCGATAATAATCTCGCCCGTGACCTCGCATTGGATATTCGTAACCAGTTCAGATGGATGACGCCTGAAGAGATTGCTGAATGCGATTTCGATCCGGATGAAATCCAGCTACCGGAAGGAAGGGAGTTCTGATTCCCTGACATTCGGTGTATGTAACAAAACCCCGGGGTTAATGGAAATTAATAGATAGCATTACCGTTAAATACTGTTATTCTTAATATTTAAAGCATGTCGGATCGGGAACCTGAAAATCTGGAACTCTCTCAAGCTGAATCTCTCGGTGAAGATGGCAATGTCGATATTGTCAAGCTGCCAAAACGCCGGTCCGGTTCGGCTTTATTGTATACAAGTCCCCTTGTCATTATTGTAATGGCTGTTGTTGCTGCTCTGGCTTGGTTGTCATCCGCCGGGATCGATATGGTCTGGGCTTTGGGTACGAGCGGATGGGTTGCGCCACCTGGAGCCGTGCTTCTCGGGCATGATATAGGCGGGAAATCATTCGATGAAATTAACGATACACTCGAGCAAATCTCCGATGACTTTTCAATGATTTCTGTCTGGCTTGTGGAATCGTCGGTCATGGAATCCGTCGTCCGGAGTGAATTTACCCTTTCGACATTTACGGATGAAATTGTCCTGTCGGTTGCACCCGATAAATTCGGCCTGCTTCTCGACACAAACGCGATGCGAAGGGAAATCGCGTCTCTCAACGAAACCGCCGAAGATCCCTGGAAATTCATCGACCGTATTAAACTATGGCAGGAACCACCATCGATTGATGCCCGGGTTTCGATCGATGAGAATTTAGTCCTTGATTTTCTCGAAAGTGTAAAATCGACCGTCGACTGCGAACCGATCGATGCACGCTTAATCCTTGAAGAACATTTGATAAGTCCGGCCCACGATGGGATTTATCTCGACATCGAAGCATCCATTCAAAATATCCCGACACACCTTTTGGAGATCGCTGAAATTCCTGTAACACTTGTCGTTAACCGCGTTAGCCCGGATATTTCAGACGATGCTTTCTCGGATATCGATATCGCCAACCCGCTCGCGACTTACACAACCAGGTTCGCGACCTGGAAACGCAACCGGTCCAGGAACATCGCCATGGCCGCTGAGCATTTCAACGGGATTGTGATTCAGCCGGGTGAGGTTTTAAGTTTCGATGACACTACCGGTCCAAGAACATATGCCGAGGGTTATCTTGCAGCCCCGATGTACGTCCGTGGACGCGTCGAAATGGAACCCGCCGGTGGTGCGTGCCAGGTGTCGACTACGCTTTTTAATTCCGCGTTACTGGCGGGATTGGAAATAGTGACAAGGTACCCTCATTCACGCCCTTGTTCTTATGTCCCGTACGGACGCGATGCCACGGTCGCGTATGATAGTGTGGTCGATCTGGTGTTCCGGAACACTCTGGCTCACCCGATTATCCTTCATTCGATTGTTGATTATACAGATGCCGGTACTATCACTTTCGAAATTATTGGCCATCCCGATGATCGTGTGAACATCGCAATTACCAACGCATATAGCTGGTTGGGACGTATCGAGCCGACATATGTAATCGATGAAACCCTCGAGTTTGGCGAAGAAGTGGTCGATGACGCCGGTACTAACGGGATCTACCAGCGTGCCTGGCGCACCTGGTACGACGATGAGGGAAATGAGATTCGTACTGAACAATTCTCGAATGACCGCATACGTTCAATCAGCGCTTTGATACGTCACAATGGGACCGGCGTTGAGGGCAACCTCGACGAATGGCTGGATTCCGGGAGCGATCGACATCCTGTCAATAAACCGCCGCCATCATCGGGTTCACCTTCGAATCCACCCCCGGACGACGATCCCCCTGAAGAACCGGACCCATCCGAACCCCCACCCGGACTTTTCTGATACACCGCATATCAGTACCACATATCAGTACCGCGAACGTCAGTGAGCGGCCTGCCATGTCCACTTATCCCCTTGAATCTGATTTCCTGTACTGGGGTCTTGCACACATCCCACTATGCCCTGTCAAAATACTGTTTCAGCCTCAACAATATCCTCGGAGCGAATTGCCTGATAACTATGCTGCTCGCCGGCCCGCCGCCATGGCCTTCTACATTTACCTCGACCTTCGTCTTGTTTCCTTCGCTCATTACCCGGAATTCAGCCGCCATTTCACCGGTCATGGTCTGCAACCGGGTCACCAGGCCGGATTTTGGCCTTGTATGGTGGATAATAACAATACACGAATGCGTCGCCCGGCCTACAGTTACCGTTCCATGGGCTTCGGTCTCATCATCTCCCATTTCACTCAGGCCCGGCACATGGAGAGTGTCCCAGAACGTAAGCTGGGTCTTAAAATCAGCCAGGACATCATAAACTTCATCCGGCTCACGATCGATTATTACGGTCGCCTGTGAAAACATCGCCTGGTGCGTCTCGCATTTTTTTTATATTGTTGTTATTTTTTTTATTGTAGGGGCGCTGCTTGCTGCGCCTTGGTCACTAATATTCAATCAATGAGTAAATATGCACACCTTGCAGCTTATCCTTCCCGTTCAGGAATCCAAGCTCGACCACGAACCCGAATCCTGCCACTTCCGCTCACCGCGGCACCGTCTCTGGCAGGCGCAGCCGCCGAATCCGCTCCTGCATCGCTCGGAACACCCGCTTCGGCACGGCGGCTCAGCCATTTGGAAGATCCCGATCAGACAACGATGCAGCCCAAGCGCCCTCGTTTGTGCCACGTGCCGAAACAACTGCGATACCCTAC
>DAOVJF010000567.1 GCA_030673355.1 Planctomycetota bacterium
AAGAGCATCGTACGAATCCGACGATATTGTCATGCTGGTCATGAGCGTGTCGTTGCGGAGGTAAGTGATCTCGACCACCTGGCCGTCGAGTTCCATGTTTAATTCATCGTGCTCCTGTTCGAGGGCAAGATTCAGGATCGAAAGGAAGATCAGCTTGACGGCGTCCCAGCTCGGGTCCTCAAACGACCGGAAGACATCCTCGAGCCGGTCGTAGCGGCGTCCCGGTATGTTCTTGCGGGTAATTGGGATCCGGATAGCGCCAGAATCATCCTCTGTCCATTCAAAAACACAAAGGACGCCCTGGTACTTTAACTGGTACTGCCCGGTGTCGAAATAATCGGTCTGGAGGATGTGCCTGATAAGATCCCAGTAGGTTATCGGGATGGCGAGACTTTTCTCAAATTTCCCGTCGACCATGAAAAATGACTGCACCCTGTTATCCTCGATCCTGAAGAAGATTTCGGTGGCACGGGTACTCGCGGCATCAGTAAAAATCTGATCCGCAAATTGTACGCACTGCCTGCGTTCGGTATCGTCGGACGGGATATTCATCGCTATTTATAATATCTGAAAAACTTGTGAAGATTTCAACCAATCGGTCTGATGGTAAATCCAGCTATTTTAAGTGTACCCTGAATCCGGAAGAATTCAAAACGGAGAAGGCGGTTTAAATATCATTAATTATTATTAAATCCGGAAAATTGCGCATCTGCCGTTGATAATATGCGATTTTCCCAGCCTCTTAAACCTCGAGGTACTCCACCTGGGGAGCATACGTGTTGATAAATATGCGCCTGGGTTCGACATCGTCTCCCATCAAACCCACAAAAGTAGTCTCTGCCTCCTGGGCATCCATAATCTCAACCCTCAGCAGGATACGATTTTCGGGGTCCATGGTGGTCCTCCACAGATCCTCAGCGTTCATCTCACCAAGACCTTTAAAGCGATTTACATCGTACCGTTTACCCTTTAGTTTTGTCTCGACAATTTTATCAAGTTCCTGGTCGTTGAGCGCGTAGAAATCCTTGTCACCCCACCGCACCCTGTAAAGCGGAGCTTGCGCGATATAGATATGGCCGCGTTTCACAAGTTCATGCATATGCCGGAAGAAAAATGTCAGAGCGAGGGTCATTATGTGGCTGCCGTCGACATCCGCGTCGGTCAGGAGGATGATTTTACCGTAGCGGAGTTTCGCGATATCGAAATCCTCCCCTATGCCGCATCCGACCGCGGTGATAATATTCGTGATCTCTTCATTGGACAGCACTTTATCGAGCCGGGCTTTCTCGACGTTGATAATCTTACCCTTCAATGGAAGGATCGCCTGGTACCGCCTATCCCGACAACCCTTGGCGCTTCCGAGGGCGCTGTCTCCCTCAACAAGGAAAATTTCTGTAAGATGAGGGTCTTTTTCCGAACAGTCGACAAGTTTCCCCGGCAGGAATGTGCTCGTAAGGAAACTTTTTCGCCTCAACCGTTCCTTGGTTTTACGTGTTTCCTCCCTGACCCTCTGGGCAGCCAGCCCTTTGTGAACGATGCGCCTGGTGATTGACGGGGTTTCGGTTAACCAGTCCTTCAATTGATCGTACACCGCTGAATGGACAAGCCCCTTGATTTCCGTATTTCCAAGCTGCTCCTTGGTCTGTCCCTCGAACTGCGGATCGGTCATTTTTACCGAGATAATCGCCGCAAGCCCTTCCTTGCAATCGTCGCCTGTAAGGTTCCTGTCCTTTTCCTTGAGTAATTTCAATTCCCTCGCGACCTGGTTAATACCGCTCGTGATCGCAGTACGGAAACCGCTGACATGCGTACCGCCCTCACGCGTGTTTATGTTGTTCGCGAACGCCAGCACGGTTTCATGGTAGCTGTCGTTGTA
>DAOVJF010000041.1 GCA_030673355.1 Planctomycetota bacterium
GTTTCTGAGGTTGAGAATCAAAGGGGGTACATGAAGTGGCGATTCAAGGGGGTTGAAGGGACATTCGATCCTAATATCAGCCCGACCTCACGGGATTTCCCGGTACCACCTGGATTGTGGTCGATGGATCCGACCAAACTCGAAATGCTTGGAAGCAACCGGGTGATCCTGGAATGGCCCGGCGTTCAGGGCACCGAGGCGACCGCCAGGAGTTACGAGGTTATCAGGGGAACAGGCGATACAATGGCGATCCGTCGCACTTATGTGGTCACATTTAATTATGGTGAAAACGCGTATGAGTTCGTGATGTTTATACCGAATCCTAACTTTGAGCGGAATTACATTGAAGCTTTCTGGGCGTCGATCGAGGATGTGCAGATCGAAATTCAAGAATGAGTTACTTGATAAGGGGCAATATAAACAGGGATTATATAAACTGGGGACATCTCATTTCGTACCCGAAATGCAGGTGTCCCCGAAATGCATTTGCTGTTCTGAAGCTGATAATTTACAATCTCAGTGGTACTTTTAACCCACCTGGTTTTAGGGTAAGGATATGAACATGCACGGGAATAAAACATCACGATTCCTTTTGTTAATAATCCTCTTAAGCATCACACAAATGCCTTGTAAATCAAGCGTCGGAGCAGAATTCCCTCCTGGCTGGCCTGTAACAATTGCTGGTGAAGAAGGTATCTGTAGATTCAGTGATTTTGATATCGACAATAATGGTAATGTTTTTGTGACTGGGATTTTTGGTGGAAGTATCGATTTGGATCCTGGACCAGAGAACGAAATTTTGTTTAATTCAACTGACTCTGAACGAGGGGGTGTATTTGTCTGTAAATACGATGCCAACGGAAATTACATATGGTCAGACGTTAGCCTGTACTATCCAACTCAAACAGACTGGTATGATATTTTCGTCGATGATGATGGCTACTTATATGTAACTGGCTATGAATGGGACTTGTTATTGCAGGATTCTCCTGATATTCCTGGCAGAGATACTGAAGGAGGCCACTCGGCACCTGCAATACTTACTAAATATGATCCTGACGGTAACATTGTTTTAGATCTTGAATGGGGATTAACTTCCCAGGGTTTTGGGGAAAGTTATGGTAATTGTGTCATTGTAAATCAGGCAGGCAATATTTTTGTCGCTGGTGCATTCCATCATGAAGTAGATTTCGATCCTGGGAAGGGAACCCATTATATGATCGCTCAAGGTGGGAGATTTACGAAAAGTTGTTATCTCGCTAGTTTTGACAACAGTGGTCAACTTCTATGGGTCCGCACATGGGGTGGTACTTGGATAAGTGAATTACCGTTGGATATGGAAATAGACATTAATGGAGACTTGTATGTGACGGGTTATATAAGTGTTGAGGGTAATGATATTATTTTTGATTCAGGTGAAAGGATTTCTCCGTCTCCGAACATCGGGGGGTTAGGTTCATTTTTAAATAAATTCAATGATAAGGGAGACTTATTATTTTCTGAAGTCTGGGGAGGGCCTACTGGCGATGATAAATCAAAAGGAAGATCACTTGTTGTCACAGACTCTGGCTTGATTTATCTCCTGGGATCATATTTTGGATCGATGGAATTAAACATTAACGATAGCATCGAGAGCTTCACATCTAACGGCGGTTATGATAATTACCTTGCAGGATTTGACTCAACTGGCTCATTCCTTTGGTGTACCACCTGGGGAAGCGAAGAAACTGACTATGCATTCGAAATTCAAGTTAATAATGCTGGTGACATCTTGGTTTGCGGAAGGCTCGAGGACTCGATAGACTTAGATCCTGGACAAGGATACGAGCTGAATAATACTACGGAGGATTCTCTTGGATATTTAACTTCATTTGACTCCGACGGTAATTACCAGTGGGCTCGAACATGGCCAAATTCTTTATTCAAATTCGTCATTCAGCCTGAAAACACAATATTTGCAGTGGGGAAGTATAGAGATGTACTTGAGTATGAAAATGATGATGGCAGTATTGGATTAAGAAAAGCTATTGGCATTTCTGATGGATATATCATGCCAGTACATCTCCCTGATTAACCTGTTTGTTCTACCTCCTAAGCGTGTAGGCATAATAAAAGAGACGCCTTTTTTTAGGCATCTCTCTTGTAAAATCTAACTTACCAAAGGATTTACTTGTCAACAGCTAATCATCGACAGGACCGGCTCCTGCAATTTCAAGAGAATCGCAAAACGCGGGAGTCAGATCGGTGTTGTTCGACTCATCGGTCGCGCGCACCTCAATCTCCCAGATCCCCTGGTACAAACTTCCAATAACCAGGGATTCTGAGGAGTAATGACTGCTCCATGTATCCCACATGAAATATCCGGGGCCTTTCTTATGGTACTGGTAAGTCAGGTTGAAGCTCTCGGTACAGTTGTCGGTTCCACTTACGTCGATAGTTACCTCGGTCGTTCCCTCAGGATACGATGTACAGCCTGACACAATCGATGTTTCCGGCGGAGTCGAGTCAGAATCGCATGGATCGGGAGCACCGGAGATATCCACCGGACCGAAATAGGCGGGATTCAGGTCGGGATTGCCGGATGCGTCAATACCCCTGACCTCGAACTCCCAGATACTGTCATAAAGGCCGGGAATGCCGATGGTTTCACAGGCGTAGTGACTGGTCCAGGAATCGTAGTACAGGTCAGCCTGGAGCTTCTTATGGTAGTCGAAGGTGATCTCCGATGATGGCGTGCAGTTATCGTAAGCGGAAACACCCAGCGTTATGTAAGTCGTTCCGGACGGGTAGCTGGATTTACCGGAAGTAATCATCGTAACCGGCGGGGTCAGATCCAAATCGCACGGGTTACCCGCGATAGCCACATTGTCGCACAAGACCGGACTTGGATCCGGGTTTTGAAGTTCATCAACCGCGCGGAATTCAAAATTCCAGATGCCATCGTAAAGGCCTTCGACCAGAATAGCTTCGGATGAATAATGTGCGCTCCAGGTGTCGAATGAGGACGATCCCGGGGCTTTCTTATGGTACTGGTACGAGAGATCGGGTATCTGGGTGCAGTTATCGCTTCCCGAGACGCCGAAGGTAATACTTGTTGTGCCCACGCCATAATCGAAGCATCCGAAAGTCAGGGTCGTATCGGGAGGAATAGTATCGTTGTCGCATGGGTCCGGGGCGTTCGGATTGAATGTAAAATTGCACTCGGCAGGGCTTGGATCGACTCTTCCTTCACTGTCCACGGCACGGATGTCGATCTCCCAGTATCCTACTGTCAGGATATCGAAGGAAAGTGCGGGACCGGAAGCGTACGACCAGTCGTTAACCATGATACCATTTGCCCAGATCCGGTATTCGTAGGTTAATTCTCCCGATGGTGTAACTGTGCTCGATCCTGTCACAGTCAGGGTGACATAATCATTAGGCCATTCCGTTTCAGGACATCCTGATGTAATAGTTGTGTCCGGAGCCGTGACCGGTTCGTCAATTTGGAAATTACATTCAGCCGGTGTTTCATCCACACGGCCGTCCTCATCCACAGCTCGCACATGAATCTGCCAGTCGCCTGTTGTCAGGTTTTCAAGGAGTAGGGAATTACCCGTAAATGCAGTCCAGGCTGTATCCAGCGTCCCATTTTTATAGGTCCGGTATTCGAATGTAAGGTCGCCGGGCACGGTGATTTCACTCGAACCGGATACTGTCAGGGTCACAGAACTCTCTGTGAAAAATCCATCAGGACATCCCGAATCGATTGAGGTTTCAGGAGGCAGCGTGGTGTCTTCAAGGTTTGCGGGGAAATGACACTCTTCGGCTGTTAGATCAGCCTGCCCTTCGCTGTCAATCGCCCGGACATTGATGATCCAGTCGCCGGTTGTGAGATTCTGAATCGTAATTTCCGGTCCCGGGTGCGCGGTCCAGTCTTCCTGGAGAACACCGTTTTTTAATGTTCTGAACTCAAATGTGATCTCGTCTGGCGGGGTGAATCCGCTTGTGCCTGAGACGGTCAGGATAATTGAATCCTGGAACCATGTACCATCCGGGCATCCGGAATCGATCGATGTATCAGGCGGAGCGGTTCCCCCGTCGTAATCAACCACGAAGCTAATTTCCACAGGAGTTGGATCGGGCTGGCCGTCCTTGTCGATCGCACGGACCTGGACTACCCATTCCCCGGTAGACAGGTTGGTAATTACAATATCAGCACCAGAGACCCTTACCCAGTCCTGAGCCAGTATCCCGTTTTTATACGTGCGCCATTCGTAACTGAGATTTTCTGTCGAGGTTGTTTCGCTTGAACCTGTTACGGTTAGCGTGATTGAACCCTGACGGATAACCTCGTCGGGAAGATCTGTAATAATTGATGTTTCCGGTGGATCGCCCGGCAGGTCAGGTGTTACTCCTGAACTTCCTCCGCCACCGCATCCGACCATGATCAGGTAAATAACAAGTGTGATCAAAGTTAAAAGTAAAAAAAATCGGAATCCTCTGGCAAGATCGAACATTAGCAGTTTCCTCCTTGGAAAACCTCTAAAAATCCTCACAATGCAGTTTCGCAACTACATAGTGTTTCGAAATTAATATCCGATCTTGCGATGGGGGTACTTTTAACCAGATAAAATCAAACGCAATCAATAATGAAATAAAAAAGCAAAAGCCATTTTGATAATCACCCTGCCCTCTCCGAACGCAGCCAGCAAGCGCCCCTGCGATATAAAAAACATGCTTTCACCAAGCAGAGTTTAGTGTGCCTGGTAAAATTAAAAAGCGTGTTTCAACCGATCAGTTTAATAGGGGGACTTCCTGTCACTCACTCATCGCTCCTGATAATCTTTACAGAAACGCTTTCCGCGTTTGGCAGCGCCCCTGGTTTTTCAACTCCAACCCGGACCTTTTTTACCTTTGAATACGCAAGGCAGAATGAAGCTATCTTCTCAGCTAAAGCCTCAAGCAGGCGGAACTCAGTACCCTTAATTTCTTCCAGCAGGTTTTCAACCAGAATATGATAATCCAGAGCGTCCTCGAGCTTATCTGACTGACCGGGCTTCATAAGGTTGAGCATAAGGTCAATATTGATCACAATGTCCTGTTTCTCGATCCACTCCGAATCCTCGACACCGATAAGCAGGCTAGCCTTGAGATTCCGAATTTGAATTTGATCCATGTGGTGCCCCTGATGTTTTACGATAATCCACTTTTGAAAATATCTCGATAATTCTTAAATTCCAACCTCTTACCCCATATGGCAGGGTAAGTCTCCGGTAACCCCTTTTGTTTTCAGAGTTTTCTATCCCCGAAAAAAAGTATTATACCTGATATCGTAATGAAATGGGAATCTCTATCGATCGTCCGGTTTGAAGGGAAAGTTCCCTCTTTCACGAATCTCCCCGTCAAGGTATAATCTTTGTTCACGGAGGATGATATATGGAACAGCGTGTTGTCAAGTATCTCCCTGAAAATAGCCCGGTAAAAATTGAAAAATTTAACTGTGAATATCAGGTTTTCAAGGAAGCGACTACTTTCGCATCCCGGAAAGATGAAGGGGTGTACGCATCCGTCAATTTTTTAGTTAACCGGTCATCGGAGGATGATGCAAGAGACCCCGGCGGGATCGAGGCGGTCGAGTTTATAATTGTGCTGTTCGATGTTTTCGATCACTTTCTTTCAAGTGTGCAGGGCCTTGCCGGACCCGGGAAATATCCGTCGGGAAAGAAAAAGTACCGTTCAAGGTGGGTCTTCGATGTTGACGGAGCGTTCGGCATGTACCATGCGCTCGCGTTTCCATCCCAGGTCAGGTTCCTCGATGGTGAAATCTGGCGCTGTAACCGTACAGAGTGTATTGACTGGATAAATGAAATAATAGAAGAGTCCGGATCAACGGTCAGTGAAGACGATATTTTCCTCGATGGCGGTTTGCATGAGGGCTTGAGCGACTAATGGGACTAAAAAGAAGGATTTTTAATGACAGGACACCTTTACTTAACAGGATTTTCAGGCTCGGGTAAATCGGCGGTCGGGTCTGAACTGGCCCGGCGGCTGAAAGCGGATTTCATCGACCTTGACCTGGAAATCGCGTCTCGCGCGGGAAAAGACCTTGTCGATCTGTTTGCCGAGGAATCCGAGCAGGCTTTCCGCACGATGGAACTCGAATTCCTCAATGAACTGGCATCAAAAGTGGAATCCGGTGAGAAAGGCAGCGTGGTTGCCCTCGGCGGCGGCACCATGATGAATCCGACCGCCCAGGAAATTGTCCGTGAATCTGGGAAACTCGTATGGCTCAGGGCCAAGTGGAGCACGCTTTTTGAACGCCTGATTGAGGTAACGGACCGTCCACTGCTGCAGAAGGCCGAGAAACTTCATGAGTTCATCCAGTACAACCGGCCATTCTACGAAGGACGACTTCCGGGATACTCGCATTGCGACCTGGTCCTCGATGTCGACCACATGGGTCCAGAGGACACTGCAACCGCAATTATCCGGATAATGGACTCCGCCTGGTTCCTGACAGTCAGCTTTTTTGAAAGGACACACTCAGTTATTTGCGACTCCGGTCTGCTCGCAAGGGTCGGCCAGATGCTTTACCAGCTCGGAATTCTCCCGCGCGGCCATGTCTGGTTGATAACTACCGGAAATCTCGACCGCGATAACCTTCCACTTGCGCGAATTGTAAAGGAAGACCTTGAAAGTACGCGGCAGGAAGTCAGAGTTTTAAGGATTCCGGACGGTGAGGAAGCGAAAACATCCGAACAGGTGAATCGAATATATGACGTCCTGCTTGGGTCGGGAACATCGCGCGAGGATTTGATAATCGCTCTCGGAGGCGGGACTGTCAGCGATGTCGCGGGATTTGTTGCCGCGACATATCTCCGTGGGATCGATATCGTCCAGATTCCCACGACGCTTGTCGGGATGGTGGACGCGAGCCTTGGCGGAAAAACAGCCATTAATCACACGCGCGGGAAAAACCTGATCGGGGCATATCACCAGCCGAAGACGATCCTTATCGACCCGGTGGTACTGAACACATCCGCGGATGAATATTACCTCGCCGGTCTTGCCGAACTTGTGAAGTACGGCTGTGTCGCGGACCGTTCGATCATCGATGAGTGCGAGGCAAACTGGGCCGATATTTTGAACCGTCCGACATGGGAGGAGCAGTGGACCCGTGAAGGCTGGGGCGAATTGAAAGGGAATCCCTGGATACTGATCGATCTTATCCGTAAAGGGCTTCAGATCAAATCCCGGATTGTATCGGCCGACGAAAGGGAAATTACCGGCGAACGGACGATCCTTAATTTCGGGCACACTTTCGCGCATGGTTTTGAAAACGCGAGCGGTTACACGATCCCGCACGGCCAGGCGGTGGCGATCGGTATGAGGGCTGCGTTCCGGCTCGGGCGCGACAGGGGATTTATTACGGACGATGAGGTCGCGAGGATGGATCAATTGCTGGGAGTGCTGGCATCGGTCGATATGATTCGCAATCTCGATGTGGAAAAGATCCTTGTAGCGATCCGGTATGATAAAAAACGCGGCAGGGAAGGCCTTAAGTTCGTACTGCCGGTACGGTTAGGCGAGGTCGAGATATTTGAGGATGTCACGGAAGAGGATATACGGAAGGGCATAGCGGATTTGATGGGGTAGGAAAACGGAACACCGGGAACAGGCAGGCCGCTCACTGACATTCGCGGTTCTGTGATGTGGGATTGTAGTTGGCAGACCGCTCACTCGCGTTCGCGGCTCTGATGTGCGGTACTGATATGTAGATAATTTGCAAAAGCTGCATCATCTCCTCCAATACTAATACATCCCCCCTTGACGATATGAGATTCGAGGGGTACACTACGTCCAACAATGAAACCATTACCACATATATCTTCTGTCGTTGTAGTCGTCACTGTTACGCGGGCCGGCCCGTAAGCAAACCACTTGCTCCGATAACGGGACCGGCCTTCAGAGAAAAAGTGAAGGCCGTTTTTCTTTTTAGGCGGTTTCACAGCAATCGGAGCCTCGTAACATAAACCGACTGCAACGAGGTACGAAAAAATGTCTCAGGACACGAAAAAAGAAATCAAAACGAAAAACATAAAATCGCTCGATGGACGCTCGTACGATCCGAAAGAGGTCGAAGCGGACTGGTACGATATCTGGGAGAAAATGGGCGCGTTCAAGCCCGAGTACGATGGTCCCGGACGTGCATCGACCGGGAAACCGTGGTGCTGCATCATCCCCCCGCCGAATATCACCGACCAGCTCCACATGGGTCACGGACTCAATTTCACGCTCCAGGACCTGGTGGCGCGGATTCGACGGATGGAAGGCCGCGATGTGTTGTGGCTACCGGGGATCGACCATGCCGGGATCGCGACACAGGTGAAGGTAGAGGAAGCCCTCGCCAAAGATGGCACAACAAAGGAAGAACTCGGATACGAAAAATTCCTCGAACGCGCTTGGAAATGGAAAGAGGAAAAAGGTGGACGGATCCTGGAGCAGATTCGCGAGCTTGGAAGTTCCTGCGACTGGGACCGCCTTTGCTTTACACTCGATCCGGGACCGTCTAAAGGAGTTCGCACAGCGTTTAAAATCCTGTATGACAAGGGTTACATTTATCGCGACACCCGCATGGTGAACTGGTCGCCAATGTTTCAATCCGCGATCAGCGACCTCGAGGTGGTTTACAGGGAAGAGGACGGCGCGCTTTATTATATCAATTACCCGATGAAGGACGGCGGCGGGCACATCCAGGTCGCGACCACCCGTCCCGAGACAATGCTCGCGGATACAGCCGTAGCCGTGCATCCCGACGATAAACGTTTCAAGGACATGGTCGGGAAAATTGTAATCCAGCCGTTGTCGAAAGTGGAAATGCCGGTCATCGCGGACGATTACGTAAAGATGGAATTCGGTACCGGCGCACTCAAGATCACTCCGGCGCACGATCCGAACGACTACGAGGTGGGACGGAGGCACAAACTTGAAATGCCCAGCATGTTGAACCTGGACGGGACACTTTCCGATCTCTACCCACCCTATGCCGGCTTGTCGGTACTTGAAGCCCGTGAACGCGCGATTGAAGAATTGAAATGCAATGGATTCCTGATAAAAACGGAGCCGATTAAGCATCAGGTAGGGCACTGCCAGCGGTCGGACTGCCAGGTGGAGCCGATGATATCGGAGCAGTGGTTCTGCAGGATGACCGAACTTCTGGGTCCGGCCAATGACGCGGTGGGCGAAACGGACGCGAAACCCGGTGAATTCGACTGCACATTTTTCGCGCAGCGGTGGTCGAAAGTGTATCACGACTGGCTGAATCCGGAGACGCTTCATCCATGGTGTATTTCAAGGCAGCTATGGTGGGGACACCGTATCCCGGCATATTACTGCGATGACTGCAGCCATATTACGGTGTCGGTGGGTAAACCGGACAAATGCGATAAGTGCGGATCGACAAACCTGACGCAGGATCCCGATGTGCTGGATACATGGTTCTCGTCATGGCTCTGGCCGCTGACGACCCTCGGCTGGCCCGATGAGACAGACGACCTTAAAAAATTCTACCCGACAGATTTCCTTCTCACCGCCTATGACATCATTTTCTTCTGGGTGGCGAGGATGATAATCGCCGGATATGAGTTCCGGGGCGCGACCCCGTTTGACGAGGTTGTATTCACAGGATTGATAAGAGACGAGCACGGCAGGAAGATGTCGAAATCACTCGATAACGCGATCGATCCATTGGACCTGATCGAAAAGTACGGCCGTGATTCATTGCGATTCACCCTGTCGCACCTGTCGTTTTCCGGAAGCCAGGATATCAATCTCGATCCGTCGCGACTCCAGGCGTCCAGGTATTTCATGAACAAAATCTGGAACGCGTCGAAATTCGTAATCATGAATCTCGGGAAGGACTTCACCCCTACCCCGCTCGATGAGATTATCGGGAATCCGGCGATGACCCTTCCCGACCGGTGGCTGATATCAAGGCTGATCGGTACGGTAAATGAAATTGAAAAACATCTTTCGATCTATGATTTCGGCCAGTACGCGAGCAGTTTGTACAGTTTCGTGTGGGATGATTTCTGCGACTGGTACGTGGAGATCTCCAAGTTCCATCTTTACGAGAACGAGGCGAACGAGCGCAGGCAGCTTGTGAGGAGCATTCTTTATCACACGCTGGAGACAATTTTGAAGTCGATGCATCCGATGGCGCCGTATATCACAGAGGAACTTCATGGCGCGCTTCACGGACAGGGTGAGACCGATCATTGCGCGAATGCCCGGTACGTGCCGTTGATCGTGGAACAATGGCTCGGGGAATATTTCTCAACGAAGAATTCTGAACCTGAGATCGAGGAAGCGTTCTCGAAAATCCGCGAGTTTATCAGGACCGCGCGTAATTTACGGAAGCTGGTCGGGTTAGCGGATTCAAAAGAAATAGCGGAAGTACAGTTCGCATCTGGAGACGATGCAATTGTAAAACTGCTTCTCGAAAATGAGCAGGATATCGCCAGGCTTATGAAAGCGAAGAAAATCCGGGCTATTGAAACCACAGATACACCGTCAAATTCAGTTGGATCGTCGATTCTGGATGGTCTGCTTTCCGTTTACCTGCCGATCGACGAGTCACTCGACCTTGGAAAGGAAATTGAGCGTCTCGAAAATGAGATCGGAAAGAAACAGAAGTACGCTGAGAGTATTTCAAAGAAACTGAACAATCCGGGATTTACCGAGAAGGCGCCATCGAAGGTGATAGAGAAGGAACGCGAGAAGCTGTCGGATACCGAGAAGGTCATTGGTGAATTGGAAGAGAGAGTGAAATTGTTCAAGTCGTAACAGAGCCGCGAACGCAAGTGAGCGGTCTACAATAGAGCAATCTTTTGTATTTGGCATACCGCTCACTTGCGTTCGCGGCTCTGTTAGTATTTGGCATACCGCTCACTTGCGTTCGCGGCTCTGTTAGATTTTTTCGGCTCTGTTAGATTTTTACGGCTCATAAAAAAATCCAAAATATTTCGTAAAACATGTCAGCTTTTGCATTTCCAGCCCGTTAGACTAATATGGAAAATTACGCAAAAGCTGAAATAACCTACCCACTTGCATACCATGTAACATTCTCATGCTATGGAACCAGATTGCATGGTAGCGAATCAGGTTCGGTTCACCAATCGAACACAATATATGGTTCACCAAGAATTCAACCTGATTCAGCCTGGCAAAAACGTGAGATGGTATGTATGAGGCAACCCCCATACTCCCTGGAAATAAATGATGAGCAGCTACGTATGCTGCTTTCGAAGATAATTCCAAAGAAAAGAGATATAAAGATAGAGAGAAGGTAGAATATCATGTCAACACATAAATCACTTGGCAAAAAACTTCGTTTGAATAAGGCTACTAAAA
>DAOVJF010000202.1 GCA_030673355.1 Planctomycetota bacterium
ATGCAGATGTGCCTCCTGCGCGATGCGCCCAGGCGAGAGTGCTGTCCGGGATGTAACGCGCGATGAAGATATCTTCCCATCCAGCGCAAGTCAGGACTGTCTGGTTCGGCTCGCCCGGTCCGAATGTGGCCGATTCAATAAACCTCCCTGTCACGACTGTCGAATTGTCCGAAAGCGTCGTGATTCCTTGGCCGGTTTCCTCAGATGTTCCTCCGGCGCGTTTAGCCCAGATAAGGTTCCCGCCCACAGGCAGAATAACAACCTCCAGAGGTTCATCAAGCGTGTCCGTCTGCGCTTCGTCGTCAGTAACCCTGAGTTGTACCATGTAATTTCCAGATGAATTCCATGTGTGATCGAAATTCTCGCCGGTATCATCATAAGTTCCGTCATTATTCCAATCCCACTCAAAAAGCTGGATGGTCCCGCCGTCAGGATCATATGAATCAGTAGCCGAAAAACTAACAGGTTGATCGATTAATTGCGGATTTGGATACGCTTCGGCGACAGCAATGGGATTTAGCGAGGTTATCTCCATACTGAGAGGTTCATCGAGAGTGTCGGTTTCGCTTTCATCGTCGGTGACCCGAAGTTGCACTAAGTAAGTTCCGGGTGAAGTATATACGTGATCAACGTTCTCACCGGTTTCATCCCATGTGCCGTCGTTGTACCAGTCCCATTCGTAAAGTGTAATATTTCCTCCGTCGGGATCATATGAACCAGTAGCCGAAAAACTAACAGGCTGATCGATTAATTGCGGATTTGGATCGGCTTCCGCAACTGCGACCGGTGGCAGTTTCTCAAAGGGATTGACCGTAAGATATTTTATCGAATACGTGGTTAAATCCATCCACGGCTTACCATTTGGATCATTTTCGTCGGCCTCGACTTTTATCAGGCA
Source organism: Planctomycetota bacterium (assembly GCA_030673355.1). GTDB lineage: Bacteria > JAJVIF01 > JAJVIF01 > JAPKYR01 > JAPKYR01 > JAPKYR01. The sequence goes on from DAOVJF010000202.1 coordinate 899, forward strand.
CATGTAATCTCCCACACCCGCTGACTTTGCATTGGACACCGTAACTTCATACCTCGCATAATCACTTCCATCACTAACCCATGTAGCGGTCAACTGGCTGTCAAAAATTTCCGGGCACTCAACCACCGGATCATGATGAGTATCTTTTCCTTGCCAGTCATAAACATCTATGTACAACAACGTTTCCCCACCCTGATCTGTTAAACCGGGTCCCATCTCTGTAACCACGACTTTCCATGGCTCAGGACAGTTCGCGTTAAGATCGAAATCGGTCAATGGATCATCGACCGGTTCCGATATCGGCATCCACCAGTTCGCATCGACCGCGTAACCGAGCACAAATGGTCCGGTCGGGATTTTAATCGAGAAGGTCTGGACATCCGATGAGTCGGCGAAGAATGCGTTTCGGTTGTTAGCGGGATCGTCGGTCGTGTAATACTTGTAGCCGTTTATGTCGGAATTCGGAATTTCAGGAGTCGCGAAATTCCCCTCGTAATATTTTTGAAGAGGGCCGACCGGAGCGTCGATTGTGTTTCCATTGTATAAAGCTGTATACCCGTCAGCATTAAGCAGAGCGCCGTCCCCGAGATCTGGATCGGAGATTGATTTCCCCGCGACCGGAAACACATGGCTCCCACGGAACATCATGATTCCGCGAACATCAAAAATCGAAAAATCGAGATCATCAAACGGGTGCTCGATCTGGATATCGACATTCAGCACTCCCGGCTCGGGAAATTCGAACCCTACAATCTTGAAGCAGGTAAAACATGGCCCATCCTCGAGTAATTTTAAGATATTCAGATGCATCGAACCCACTCGCACAGGGACCATTTCCGCTTTGACATCATCCGGGTCGGTCGCGTCGATATTGATTTGGTTATAACCGAGTAAAAAATGGTTGTTACCGGATGTTGTATCTGAGATATAAGCATTACCCGAAATCTCCGGAGTGGAAATATCCTCATCGGGCACAACCGGTAAGGAATTACCCCCGCCGGACGAGCATCCGATCAGTAAAACTACAACAAGTACCATTAACAAAGTAAGCCTGCATGATATCTGGTATTTATAAACCATCGTGTTCTCCTGTGCCGCATATGATTCCAGTAGCTTTGAGCCCTGACCATTAAATTGTACTGGAAATTGGTTTATTTATCTATGTAGTCGGTAGATTTTCGTAAATTTCCTAAATATCCTGAAATTCAGCAAATTTTCCTATTCTGACATTAAGTTTCATTATCCTTCATTACGAACCTCGATGCCCGCGGTACGATATTAATTTAACACCTTCCGGCTTTCGGATGCCCAGGACAGGTATATACGCATGAAAAAAATGAAAACTACCCTAAAGGGAATTGATAAAATTACCCAAAAGGGAAATGAAATAAAGAATACCGAGCTTCACCAGGATGCCCGCGCGCTCTCAGGATTGGTAACGCTGGCTTCCAGCCTTAACGCATCGCATTCTGAGGAAATCCTCCTTCAGAATTTCACGAGGGGTTTAAAGGATATCTGGCCCGGCGCGGGGATTATCCTGTTTGAGATCGACCGTGACGCCGGGTTTCTTATTCCGATGGATTCGGTTACGTCCGATCCGGTGCCTATCCTGGGAAGCCTGATCGGGAGCCTTCTCAATGAGCGGGAATGTAAAATCGTAAGGCATCTTGACGATCACTCCGGATACATTCGCGGGAGGGAAGCTCCCCCCGGTCTGAAATGGTCCGGGATGGTCGCGTGCCCGTTCCCCGCCACAGGAAAGCCGACACATGTCGTGGCGGTCTACCGTACCGAATCCGAGCCTGTTGTGGATTACGATAAAATCCTCCTGAAACGCGCGCTGACATTGCTCGAACCACTTCTCACACGCTGGCGAGTGCAGGAAAGGCAGCTCGAGGCATTTCTGCAGATCGCGAGGGCGATGGCGACCGCGGCAGATTCACGCGACCCGTATATGATCGGCCACAGCGAACGCGTGAGTGAATTCGCGCAGGCAACCGCCCGAACTCACGGCCTGTTTACCGGGTTCATCGAAAGGCTGTCCCTCGCTGGGCTTCTCCACGACCTCGGAAGGCTTGGGGTTCCTGAAAGCATTCTCCTGAAACCCGATGCATTAACCCCCGAGGAAATGAGAATCGTACGGGCACATCCCGATTTATCCGTTCGGTTTCTCGAAAATGTCGATTACCTCCAGGAAACCTTCTCAGCCATCAGGCACCATCATGAACGATACGATGGCGATGGATATCCGGACAGGATCGATGGTGATGATATTCCGCTCGGGGCCAGGATTCTCGCGGTGGCGGACTCGTTCGACGCGATGACGTCGCCAAGGCCTTTCCGGGGTCCGATGTCGGATAAGGAAGCCCTCCATCAACTCAAGATGAATAAGGGGACACAATTCGATCCTATTATTGTCGAGGCGTTTTTAAGGGCACATGAGGAAAAGCTGATACTGTCGCAAAATGTGCTGAGAGCTGAAGATCCCCTGGCGAATCTGAGAACCTTGAAGTAGGAATAACCATAATTATTGAAATTTGGGAACATGCGCCAGAGGCACATGTAACGGTTTTCATGCGCCGGAGTCGCATGCCACGATTTTTGTGAATTTTCATGTTAATGTATGAGCGGTGACACATATGGATTCACGCTCAGAAGATTTCATGCACATTATCCGTCTCGATCCCGGTGAGAAAATAATGGAAAGCCTTCTAAATTATCTCGAAGGCAAACAGGACCTCCTTCCGTCCGGGTTCCTCAGCGCGATCGGGGCGACATCGAATTGCGAAATCGGATGGTACTCGATCCCCGATGACAAGTACCAGACTACGGTAATCGGAGAGAACTGTGAAATCGTCGGGATAATTGGAAACATCGCATGGATCGATGGAGTACCTGTCGTCCATGCGCACATAACACTTGGGAAGGAAGATTTCTCGACTGTCGGCGGACACCTTATCGAGGGAACCGTCAGCGTAACCTCGGAGATTTATATACACAAGGTTCCGATACCTGTCAGCCGGGCACCGAGCGAGAAATTCAGTAGCCTGAAGCTGATTGAATTCAAGGGACCATGAACACACAACTCTACGAATTCAGGTCTATTTCGTATTCAATACCGCCCAATAAACCGGGGGAACCCGCAACCCTCATAATTAATGATGCATCCTTCAAGATTCTGAGTGGTGTGCTCACTCTGATTACCGGGCCATCGGGTTCCGGAAAAACAACTCTACTAAGGCTTTTCAACAGGCTGTCCGATCCTACTTCCGGGGAGATCATTTTTGATGGGAAGAATATTAGAGATTACCCTGTGAGGGAACTCCGCCGACGGATAGGATGGGTGCCGCAGGTGCCGGTACGGTTCAAGGGCACAGTAGAAGATAACCTCCGTCTGCCATTTAAATACTCAAACCCAAAAAAATATTCCGGCAGTGAAATATCCAGGGCGGTTGATGAGCTGAAGGCACTCGAACTGCTCCCATCAGAACTTTTTTACAGGAAGGCGGACGATCTAAGTGTCGGTGAGGCTCAGCGCATGAATCTCATGAGAGCTATGGCTCTGAAACCGGATATTCTTCTCCTTGATGAACCGACAAGCGCTCTCGATCCGAAAGCGTCGGATGTGCTTCTCGGCCATATCAAACGGATTCAAGCGGAACGCAACCTGACATCGATCATGGTCACCCATCGCCCGGATGAAGAAGTTCTCGGGCAATTCGCGCTTTGTATCCATGACGGCGTTGTCAGAACGGAAGGGATTAGAAAAGGGGGTGATATATGAACGGTGATTTGATTGTCGTTGACTGGATACATGTATTTATCGGCCTGGGACTGGGTGCTGTAGCCGTAGGGTTGAGTTATTTCAACGGTTTCCGGCTGGAGAGAGATATCACGGTCGGGATTTTCCGTTCGGTAATCCAGTTATCCATTCTGGGATACGTTCTAGTTTACATATTTCGAATCGAGGCCATCTGGGCTATTGTCCTGATTCTAATTATCATGACCCTGATAGCCGCGTTCACGGCAAAAGGTCGGATCAAACATTTATATCCCGGTGCGATCCCGATTTTGTGGGTAAGTATTGCTGCAGGATCATTCTTCGCCCTGGCATATATCACGCTTTTAACGTTATCGGATCCGATGGCGTTAAGTCCCCGTTACCTGATCCCGCTTGGCGGCATGGTGGTCGGAAATGTCCTGAACGGAGTCACCCTCGCCATGGAACGGTTCAGGAGTGAACTTAAAAATAACCGCGACCGTATCGAAGTTTTGCTTTCAATGGGAGCCGATTCATCGGAAGCCGCGTCGGAGAGCGCAAGGAGCTCTTTTACGGCAGCGATGATTCCTCTCCTGAATTCAATGATGGTTATCGGGCTTATACAGATTCCCGGAATGATGTCCGGACAGGTACTCACCGGCGCCGACCCGCTGATCGCCGCCAGGTACCAGATACTGGTCATGATGATGCTTCTCGGTGGAAAAGTCATATCATTGGTTTTCTTCCTTAAGTTGGCAGTCAGAAAATATTTCACTCCGGACCACCAGTTGTGCCGTGAATTATTGTAATTGGAACTCGACAGGGGTTTCTTAAAACATGAGGTTCCAGGATGGATCATGGATTTCGGGAGGAAATTTATACAATCAGGTGCTGAATTCCTGATAATATATGTAGCGAATCAGTTAGTGAGTAGGAGATTTGGCGGATCTAAGTAAATATTTGAAGGAAT
>DAOVJF010000509.1 GCA_030673355.1 Planctomycetota bacterium
AAAACCTGATTTTCATTGATTTTCATTCAACCAACTTGAATGGCATTTGGTCTTCCATAGTGGTATTATTTTCAGCTTGATACCGATCCAGGGGACCGGGAGGTTGTGGTATGTCCTTACAGAACCAAATGCGCCGGTCCGGGGTCGTAGATGAGTAATACAATGCCGAACGAGCCAGTTATACATTTTCAACGAGTGAGCCTGATTTACCCGAACCTCGTCCGGGCGATCGAGGATATCGAGTTTGAAGTTCAGGAAGGTGAGTTTATATTTCTCGTCGGACCGACCGGCTGTGGAAAATCATCGCTTCTCAGGTGCATCTACTTAGCCGAGCGCCCGTCCAAGGGCCATCTGAAAGTGCTCGGGAGGGAAATCACCAGTATCCCACCATCGAGGGTCCCCCACCTCAGGCGCAAGCTTGGAGTTGTTTTCCAGGATTTCCAGCTTCTGGACTATAAAACTGTTTTTGAAAATATAGCGTTTGCCCTCCAGGTAATCGGTGCCCCGACAGAGGATATCAGGCGCAAGGTTCCTCTTGCCCTCCGAATGGTCGGACTTGAGGATAAGACCGACATGCTGCCGGATGAATTGTCGGCTGGAGAGCAGCAGCGTGTCGCGATAGCTCGCGCGATTATCAATGCCCCGCCTATCCTGATTTGCGACGAGCCTACCGGGAACCTCGATCCTGACACTTCGATGGAAATCGTCCGGCTTTTAACTTTAATTAATCAACGTGGTACCACCGTTCTTATGGCGACCCATGACTCGCAAATTGTCAATGCCTTCAGACGTCGTGTGGTTTATATCGAGAACGGAAAAATTGAATGGGACCACGATCATGGAGAATATAAACCAGATGATGAGAAGCTTCGGCTTCTTTCTTAAGGAAACCATAGAAGGTATCCGACGTCACACCACCGGCAGCCTGGTCACATTTGTCCAGGTGTTCATCAGCCTGTTCTTTCTGGGATTGAGCCTGATTTTAATTATCAACATCAACAACGTTGTGGATAATTTCCTGAATAACCTGGTCATGGGAGCGTTTCTCGAGGATGATTTGACGTATGAAGAAGCTGATAACCTGCTTACCGTGGTGAAGGACCTGCCCGGGGTACAGGACGTGACTTATGTATCCAAAGAAGAAGCGTTTGCGTTTGTTCAGCAGCATACGACTGTCGATATTTCAGACCTTGTCTCCGAAAACCCGCTCCCCGCAAGCCTGAAAATTACAGTTAACAGTCCACGGACCGCTGAAAATTTAAAAGGGTCGATTATTTTATTAGAGGGTGTAAATGATGTCAGGTATGCGGAAGCGCAGTTGCAGTCGATTCTCCCCTGGCTTTATGCACTTGAACTGATTAGTTTTTATGCCGCTATTTTCATGACCTGGTTCGCCATGATAACGATCGCCAACACTGTCCGACTCGCTATTTTAAATCGCCAGAAGCAGATAAAAATTATGCAGCTTGTCGGCGCGACGAGCTGGTTTATAAGGCTCCCGTTCCTTATTGAAGGATTTATTTACGGGATAATCGGATCCGCTCTGGCACTTGGATTGATCGGGATCGGTTATATCTATATCCTCCAATATATAAATAGTCAATTCATTTTCACCCCCCTCACAGTTGATTTTAATTTGATGATCGGAAACCTCGCGATCATGCTGTTTGTGCTTGGTGCGCTTGTGGGTGTGATCGCAAGCCTGATCGCCGTAGACAGGCATCTTTCCGAAGACGTCTACACATCACCCCTTGAACGAAAGGAGGCGATGATATGATCGAGCGGATGCTCGTTACGACCAGGAAATTTCTCTTGGTAAATGTTTTACTGCTTATGGTCCTTGCGATTCCCGTTGTGCTTACAGCCCAGGAAACATCGGATCCGGATGATATAGAAGAAGTCCGCGAGGAGCTTGAGGACATTAACGAGGAACTGGCGCTGCTTCAACGCGAAAGAAACACCCTCCACCAGGCGGAAAGCCTCGCGCTTGATGAGTTAGGAAGTCTCGACAGGCAGATCAGCTCAATCGCGAACAGTCTCGAGGATACTACGCTCGCGCTTGAACGCAAACGCACCCAGGTCGATATGCTTAACGCTTCAAACGAGCATGCACGTGCAGACCTTGAAGATGCGCGTCAGCGGTTCGCGGACCGCCTTGTTGAGTGGTACAAAGAGGGTGCGGGAAGTATGCTTGGAAGTATCGTCAACACCGGAGATCTTTCAAGCTTTTTCCTTGTTGCTTCCTACATGGAAGCAATCATGGAGAACGACCAGGGAATTATTGACTTCATACGCGACCAGCAGGGCCGGCTTTATGAACAGACAACACAGCTTGGATCGGAAATATCCGAATTTGAGGCAATGGTTGTCGAAATGCGGACGGATGAGGATCGCTACCAGGAACTTCGAGAAGAACGTTATGCAA
>DAOVJF010000253.1 GCA_030673355.1 Planctomycetota bacterium
CAGAGGCACGACCGTAACAGAGGCACGACCGTAACAGAGGCACGACCGTCAGGGAGTGCACCTTTTCAATTGTAATAATGAACGGATCCCAGCGCACTGCCTTGTGCTGTTAATTATACAAAAACCGACCCCCATTTTCATGAGGGCCGGTAGTATTATTCGATCCAAGATTATTGGCTAATTTGGGTTGGTTAGAACCGCACCAGGAATTCACCCCGCAACTTGGCGAGCGTGAGGTTGTCAATACCGCTGTGGATGTACTCGAGGGCAATATCCGAAGCATCCGAAAGCGGGTAACGGACATTAAGCCGGATCACAACTGGGAGATCCTGCTCTGCCTGATTGGTCCCGTCATAGAAGGTGAGAACAGTGTTAAGAACGTCCCACCATGTGTGGTCGATCTGCATTCCGATTCCAACAAAATTGTTGGGGAACGGGTTCAGACCGGATTCGAAACCGTAGAAGGTGTTATCACCAATACGGCCCGAAGGAGTTGTTACAAAGGTTGACATGTCATACTCTTCGAACGGGTTATTGTCGATCGAAGAGAAACCGGGTGTAAGCCCGACATCGGCATAGGCCGCGGAAACGCGGGTGTTGCCGTTATTGTACAAATCAACCCAGGCTATCAAGCTGCCTTCGAAATCGTCGCCATACTCGTCTGAAACATTATAGCCCACCTGATCCTGGCTCATCTGGAAATACTCAACACGAAGGCGGTTGAGGTATACCGAGCCAAGCAGTTCGGTGTTGACATCAAGGCCCATACCCTGCTCGTTTCCAACACCTGTTGCCAGGTAATTGAAACCGATTCGGGCGAACTCGTTGCCGGGCTCGACAACTGAGCGGCTATCACCGAAGCCATAGCTGACACGGGCAATACCAAGCCCTTCCTGGCCATCCTGATTTGTGTAAGTATAGTTATCAGTTACAGGATCGTAGGAAGCCAGCAAGCCTGTACGGTGACTTCTAGCGAGGAAAGCGGCAAGCTCCAGATTGTCTCCACCGAGATCGATGAAGACACCGGGGCGGGCCCTACAACCGTTGTCAAACGCCATTCCGAACTCGCCGAAGCGAGCGTACTGGCGACCGACAACAAGGTTGAATCGGTTAAAGAGCTCTGTTGGTTCCCATCCCATGAGTTTCATCATGTCTGCGCGTGCCCAGGCATCTTTAAGAACCAGTGGCATTGCGCCCACTGCATTAAGATAGCTGGTAATCTGCACGAAGCTGATGTGAACGTCGAGGTAGTCTGAAGGCATTGCATCGAGTGCAATCCATACTTTTCCTTCGAATTCAAACATCTCTCCGGGATTGGCACCAGGTGTACCCCTGTAGAAACCACCGCCGAATCCGCCGCCTCCGGCATACTCGTTGGTGATTATGTCCTCGATCCGGGTCCGAAGAACACCGGAAATCTGGACCTGGCTGAGTGCGTCCTCGAGATTCCTGAGTCGGCCGTCAACATCGCCTCGCCAATCTTCGATATCGGTAAGGCGTCTGTCGATCGCGTCAAGCTCATCGTAGAACTCGGCGCGGAGATCCTCGAGCATGTCGATGACATCTTCGAGATCGTCCTGTGTGGCCCAGTCCCCTTCGAGGTCTCCGATCGATTCCAGTTCAAAGACCAAACGATCCCATATCCTGGCAACGACCATGGCCATCTCGTATCGAGTGAACGAGCGATTCCCGCGGAAGGTCCCGTCGGGATAACCTTCGACAAAGCCCTCAGCCTGGAGCTTGTCGATAGCGTCGTACGCCCAGTGGTCGGTCGGCACGTCCGTAAACGGACCCGCGAACGCCGGTAGGGCGTTCAGCAGCATTGCCATTGCAAATACTGCTAAAATAATAATTCTGCGCATTACTTCCTCCTTGGTTTTGGGAAGATGCTTTCAGGCTGACTCAGTTTCTTGTTTTGGAGGGTATTCGCGTAAATAAGAATACTGGAGGAAGTTTCCTAGTTTCCTTCTCCCGATCCTCGTCTACGCGTCGCCACTCTTCCACAATGGACTGTATCAGCCCTTTATCTTTCAAGACAATCGCCAGTGGGGTCAAACCAAGGTTCCTCCTTTCTCTCATCCCATAGGCTTTGACTGTCTTATATACAAGGTTCAAGTTACTGAAAAAACACCGTCATCCCTCTGGTATGGGTAATACATGGGATGTTGGAAACATTTATAATATCCGTTCTTATAGTCCCTTTGTATACCCAAAAACAGGACTTCTGCTTTAAATCTTACTAAATACATTAAACCCCGGTCAATACTTATTTTACCACCGGGATTATGCAGAAATAATATCACGTTAATTAAATAAAATCAATACCCCGGCTGGTCAATATAATAAATTACAGTTACCCGGAACTTGCCAGATAATGTAAAATTCTGTACTCATGGATCGAAATCCGGCTTCCATTAACTTAACGACTACAGGCAGCCGAATATGGTTCACAACCATCCCGGTTGAGATAAAAAATCACCATCCGGGTTCTTACGATTTATCCAGGTGATTTTTATTTAAAATAATTTCAGCATCCTGAACCTTCGGGCCACGCTCTGAATCATAAGATCAGTGTTAAATCAGGTAATAGAGAGAGACTGAAAATCGTTTTATCGTTTGACACAAAATCCGGAGATGTGCTATACATTAGAGGTTCGGCGTCCAGGGCTGGCGTCCGAAGTATTTTTTAATGCCTGAAAAATTATGGCTGTTTTAAGCTTTACCTTTATTATTAAACCTGGTAATAACCGCACCGATAATAAAGTGTGTGTTGAAAATGAATATAAATGGGACCGAAACTCCCGTTTGGAAAATATTGACAACAACAGCGCGCCACCCCAGCGACTGTGGTCGTGGTGTTCGGCGTATACTCCGGTCCACGGGTATGCTTTACCCGTCGGTAGCCGGAGGAGGTGAGTTTTATGGGTAGACCGGGCATGAAGCGCCTGGGCGATTTGCTTATTGAAGAGGGAATTCTTTCACCTGCGAAACTGGAAGAAGCCCTGGCTAAATCTCGATCATCGGGTAAAAGAATTGGAGAGGTCCTCCAGGAGATGGAGGCTGTTCTTGAGACCCAGATTCTGGACGCTCTTTCAAAGCAGCTGGGAATCCCCAAGATTGACCTTAGTGAAATTGCCCCGGATCCCGAGCTTGCCTCGCTTATCGATGGCGAAATAATTAAGCGTCACCAGGCTCTCCCTGTTAGTCTTGAAGGAGACAGCCTTATAGTCGCGATGGTCGATCCATTAAACCTGATGGCCATCGACGACATCAGGCTCGCTACCGGATACGACGTCAAGCCGTACATCTGCAGCAAGAAAGCTCTCGAAATGCGGTTCCAGGAAATGTTTGGCGTATCGCACGAAGCAACCAAGCATCTCGACGAATGGCGTAAGGAAATGATGAAAGATGGTAACACCATCAAGGAGATGCTGAAACAAACCGCAACGCTGACCGAACTCGAGGACGCGCCTATCGTCCGTTTCGTTGAGGCCATTCTCGAAGGAGCGGTCGACCAGGCCGCATCCGACGTTCACCTTGAACCGAAGGAAGACAAGCTGTATGTAAGGTACCGTGTCGACGGTATGCTTCACAGGGTCATGACCGTCCCAAAGGCCGCGCAGGCAGCGGTTATCGCACGTCTCAAAATCCTGGCCGGACTGGACACATCCGAAAGAAGACGACCTATGGATGGTCGTATCGACCTCAAGGTCCAAAATGCGACATTCGATATTCGTTTCTCGACTCTTCCCACGATGTATGGTGAGAAGATCGTTATGAGGTTGTTAAGTAAAGAAATGGCCCATGCAACTCTGGAGCAACTGGGTTTCGAAAAGCATCACCTCGAAGTATGGAAAGATATCATCACTCAACCCCATGGGATTATTTACCTCACAGGTCCTACCGGTTCGGGAAAATCCACGACCCTGATCGCCTCACTCGCCACAATCGCTAACGAAAAAATCAACGTTGTGACCATTGAGGATCCGATCGAGTACCAGCTCAACTCCATTAACCAGGTGCAGGTCAACAGGAAGGTGGACTTCTCGTTCGCCGAAGCCTTGAGAACAATCCTGCGCCAGGACCCGGACGTCATAATGGTCGGTGAAACCCGAGACCGTGAGACCGCCGACCTTGCGATTAACGCCGCACTGACCGGCCACCTCGTTTTCTCAACCCTCCACACTAACGACGCGGCCGGGGGCCTTGTCCGACTCCACAATATGGGTGTAGATCGATTCCTGATCGTCGCATCGGTCAACGCGATGGTTGCCCAGCGTTTGATCAGAACCCTCTGCAAGAACTGCCGCAAACTGTATACTCCACCTGACCATGAGATTGAGCTTATCACCCAATACCTTGGAGCTGACAAGGACCCGGCTAAGGTTAAACTCTACAAGACAGGTGGATGCGAGCTTTGCCATAATTATGGATATTCCGGCCGAACGGCTATCTCTGAAATTTTACAGATGAGCCGGGAGATTCGTAACATGATTATGGCTAATGCCTCTGTTCAGGACATCAAACGTGCCGCTCGTCAGGAAGGTATGAACACCTTGTTTGAGGCTGGCGTGATGAAAGTGTTCCGGGGCATCACGAGCCTTGAAGAATTGTTCCGGGTAGCACGGCCGGAAGAGGATGAGGACTCGGCATCAATGACAAAGGAAGGGGAAGAACGGCCGGGTCTTCTGGACGAGTTGCCAGAGGAGCTCTATGCTATCTAAGTTTTGATTGGAAATTTCGAGAAACCATTTCACCAAAAGAATTTACATCCCGCGGGCAATCGCGGGATTTTTCTTTAACCACTCATCAAAGCTCTAAAGGTTTGAGACCAATCCTGTTAATTAAATTTTGATTCTATATCGGGGACACCTCTTTTCGCCCGTCGACACGCTGAGATCGGGGACACCTCTTTTCGCCCGTCGACACGCTGAGATCGGGGACACCTCTTTTCGCCCGTCGACACGCTGAGATCG
>DAOVJF010000625.1 GCA_030673355.1 Planctomycetota bacterium
GTTCCCGGTTGCCTGATTTACTGCGTGGGCGATTACTGGGACGGGCCGGAGGAATTTGAAAATCGTGCAACAGAACTGGGCACGCTATTTGATCCCGAAAATCCGGAACGCGGGGGGGTCAGGATTGTATCCGGGTATATTCCAAATGAAGAAGTTGGGAAATATTTTGCCGCAAGTGATCTTGTGGTGCTGCCGTATGAATCGGCGACCCAGTCGGGAATTGTTCAGATAGCGTACGGGTTTGAAAAGCCGTGCATTGTGACGAATGTCGGGGGGCTTCCGGAAGTGGTTCTCGATGGAGTAACAGGATATGTTGTTCCACCGAAGGATTCTCAGGCAATTGCGGAGAAGACTGTCGAGTTTTTTAAAGGTGGAAAGGATTTACAGGGTAAGTACTCGAAAGAAATTTTGGAATGGCGGACGGTGTTCGACTGGTCGCATATGGTGGGGACGATCGAGGAGCTGGTGGGGGAGTTGGGGTTCAGCACAGATTAAGGAGGGGGGGTGATTATTTGATCGGTTGAGCTTTGGGAAATAAATTGAACTCTAAAACCCCCCCCTATAATCCCCCCTTTGGGGGGATGGTGTATTCATCATTTTATAATCCCCCCTTTGGAGGGGATGGTGTATTCATCATCTTATAATCCCCACTTTGGGGGATGGTGTATTCATCATCATCTACCATAAGGGGGGGGATAAGAAATGTAATTGTGTTTGTTCAGTTCAAATTTCATCATTGACACTACATCCCTTTAATTGCATACTTTATTTTTCTAATGAGAGAAGGAGAAAAATGAATGTCAGCAGATATCACCCCCCCTGCCCCGAAACCACTCGGGGTTGTGGCGAACCCGTTAATCGACGGCGTTAAAATTGTGAGGCTGAGGATGATCCCCGACGAGCGCGGCAGGCTTATGGAAATTCTACGTCGGGACTGGGAGGGGATGTTCGATGAATTCGGGCAGTGCTACATGACGACCGGATATCCCGGCGTTGTGAAGGCGTGGCATTACCACGAACACCAGGACGATCATTTCTGCGTCGTGCATGGGATGATGAAGGTGGTCCTTTACGATCCAAGGGACGATTCCCCAACGAAGGGTGTAGTGAACGAATTTTTCATGGGCGATAAAAATCCGCTCCTGTTGAAAATCCCGAAGCTCGTGCATCATGGTTTCAAGACGATAAGCGAACATGAGGCATTGGTGATCAATCTACCGACGAATACGTATAATTATTCCGA